>CALMGN010000087.1 GCA_937863605.1 uncultured Anaerolineaceae bacterium | reverse complement strand
GCGCGGTTGATCAGTGTTTCAAGCGAAAAACAACTGGAGTCCATCTCGCTGACCCCAATGGTCACAGAGGTGGGTACCAGGTTCTGCCCATCCGCGATGAAGCCGCTGGAGGAATGATCGCGAATGCGCAAAGCAACCTGCAAGGCGCCTTCCAGCCCGGTTTCCGGCAGGGCGATGATAAATTCATCACCGGCGTAACGGGCGGGAATATCTACCTGACGCAGCTGGTTGCGGCACTGAGTCCCTACGAACTCTACCAGTTGGTCCCCGACCTGGTGGCCGTATGCATCGTTCACCAGTTTCAAGTCGTCCACATCCAACATCAGCAGCGCCATGGGTGTGCCGTAACGCCGGGCGCGGTAAAATTCGCGGCGCGCCAGGTCGAAGAAATGGCGGCGGTTGTATAGCTCGGTTAAGGGGTCGGTGATCGCCAGGTGCTGGACCTTTTCGAACAAGCGCGCGTTTTCGATGGCGATGGCAGCCTGGTTGGCGAATGCCTGGGCCAGATTGGCGTCATTCTCGTCATAGGCCCTTGCTGACCGGCTGTCAATGGTCAACAGACCGATAACCGAACCGCGGGCAAACAGAGGCACACCCATCCATCCGTGCACATGACCAGCGTCACCCCATCCGGCAAAGCGCGGGTCCAGAGCAGCATCTGCCAAAATCACCGCTTTGCGGGTGCGAAAAGCGTCGCTGGTTAATGGATTATCCAGGGAGAAGGATTGTCCGAGGACTTTAGACGGATCGGCAAAGCCGCGCGCAGCCACAATGTGCAGTTTATCGCCCTCCTGCAGGAAAACGGCGCAAGAATCGAACGGCACCACTTTCTCCAGGTTGTTGATGATCTGGTCGAGCACCCAGTTTAATTCAAGGGCTGAGGAAACCGCGCTGACTGCTTCGCGGACGGTCTCGGCTTCTTCTGCGCGTCGCCGGGCGGATGCAAACAGGCGCGAGTTTTGAATGGATACGCCAGCCTCGCGGCCAATCGCTTCAGCCAGCTGAACATCGCGTTCCAGGAATTTCTTCCCCGCCGAGGTGGTGTAAAAGGTCAGCACACCCAGTATCTCTGCCCCGGCTTGCACCGGTGCGCACAATGCAGAACAGATCCCGGCGTGCCGCAACGGCTGCCGCGCTTTGGGGTGCGCGTAATAATCATCGACCAGGACTCCTTTTTTACTCTCGAGTACTTCCCATGCCAACCCTTCACCGCGCTGCAACGTCGGGTCGATATCGGAGATGTCCAGGTTGTGAGTGTTGACGGCCGAAATGGTTTCTCCCTTGTTATCCAGTAATCCCAGGATGCCGGCGTCCGCGCCGATTAGTTCGCAGCTAGCGCGCAGGATGTCATTCAAGACCACCGTCAGGTCGAGCGAACTCCCAATGATTTGCAGAATACTATTCAGGCGTTGCTCGCGCTGGAGCAAATCCGTGGTTTCAGTGAATAAATTGGCGTTTTGCAAGGCTAACCCGGCTTGGGCGGCAAAGGCAGCCAGGGATTTTGCGTTTTCCTGCCGGTAAAAATTGGGCTGGGTTTTGTCCAACGAAAAAAAGCCGATAACCTGCCCGCGGGCGATGATGGGCGCTCCCATCCAGGAGCGAATGTAGCTGGTGGGCGGGTAGCTTACCCATTCCGGCGCGGATAAAGTATCACTCACAATTTTGGGCTGCTTATTTTCGATCATCCAGCGCAGGATGGCATTTTCCTGCAAGTCGAAAGTGATTTTTTGAACCTCGCCAGAGACATGCTCGCCAAATTGCTCGTAACCACGCGTGCGGACGAACGTTCCCTGGTTGCCCTGTACCAGAATGACGTTGGCAGAATCGTAGGGCACAACCCTGGCGACCTGTTCCAGCAAGCGGTCTAGAATGGTTTCCGAATCCAGGGTCTCGGTTAATACGGCGCTCGACTCGCGCAGTGCATCCGCTAGCTCGCGCTGGGCGCGTTCGGCTTGAGCGATGCGCTGAATTTGCTCCTCGGACTGGCGGCGGGCGGATATGTCGCGGACGACACAAACGAACCCCTTTGGATTATTGGCCTGATCGCGAAAGATAGACAGGCTTATTTCGGCTGGGAATTTTTGCCCGTCACCGGTCAGAGCTGTATATTCAAAGTGTTGCAATTCGCCAGTTTCCAGCGCCGTATGGGTGTGTGCGCGGGTTCGTTCTCGATCCTCGGGACTGACAAAATCATAAACTGAGATGCCGCTCAGTGCGGTCTGGTCGGTAACCAGATGGACTTTGGCAGCCACCTGGTTATAAAGTACCAGCCGGCCTTCAAGATCCGTCAAGATAATGGCATCCGGCGAAGTATCGACCAGTTGATGGTAATTGGCTTCGGATTCCTTCAGCGCATTTTGCGTCAGATGTGCTTCAGTTGTATCCCGTAAAATTACCAACCGTCCCACATACTGGTTCTGATTGCCGTATAGTGGCGATATTTGCAGGTCGTAATAGCGCGACTGGGACCCGATTTCCAGAGTGATCGGTTCCTGGGCTTCGGTGACACTGGTGTAACGATCGGCTATTTCCTTCCAGGGTTCAAAAACCTCGGCAGCGCGGAGGCCAATTAACTTGGAGGTTGGCTGGTTAAGCAGCCGACTGGCGGCAGGATTGCAATCCACGATCCGGCTGTCCACGTCCAGGACGACTACACCATCCCCCATCACCTCCACGATCTGGTTGCGAGCCAGCGGGGTTAAATCCAGAACGCGGAAACGATACACCCCCAGCAGCAGCACCAACCCGGAGATCGTGAAACCTATCGGGGTCGGATCCAGACCCTCCATCGGGAAAAGCCGCAACAGGTAGATGACATTCAAAATCCAGGGAGCCAGTGCGGCAATGACCAGCGACCAGGCCTGGCGGCGGTAAAGGACTGGGGTTTGCAGCCGCGTAAAGAGCAAAACCAGCGTGCCTGAAATCAGCAGGATGTATGAGTAAACCGTATGCACCCAGAAAAACGGCCCGTGGACGACGACCAGCCCGGTGAAGTCCCCGATGTGGTTGAGCGAAGTGGAGGTATAAAACAGGTTGTGGATCGGGTTGGTGAGCAGCGAAATATACGTCAAAGCGGGAACAACTACCAGAAGAGCTGCCCAGCGGGTGGTCAGCCAGGCGCCTTTGCCTGAAAATTGGATGCCAAAGGCGAACCAGGCTGCCGGTACCATCAGAATGCCGATGTAAACGAACCAACCTGCGATCAACTTTGGGTTCAGATCGACCAATGCCTGCTGGCAGCCGTATGCCAATGCCCAAATTCCGCAGCCGTATAAAGTCACGGCTAACGGTATGGCTCCCGGTGCGGGTCTGCGATTCCAGGCTAACCGTCCTAGAAGGAACGAAAGCGCTGAAACCCCGATGATGATGAAACTGGTGAGTGGAAATTGCAGATCGGGCAATCCTGCCCCCCCATAGGCTAGAATTTATAGTTACCTTATTATAGATGAAAGCAACTTTTTAGGGCAACATTTATCAAATTTGTTTGGACAACATAACCATAGTTCGACCGTTGACAACTATCGATGGATTATTGCGTTCCACCCGTTGCCGAACCGCAGCAAGTTATAATAGGATAAGAAATACCCAGAGTTGACCTCATAAAGAATATGCCTTGCGGGGTTTGTCATGGTTTCCATTGATGAATTATTAAGAAAAATGCCCCCGGAATCGCGCGACATATTACGCGTAATCTGGGATTCGCTTTCGCCGTCAGATCGGAAGGGATTTCTTTCACTGCTGAGCAACCTGCCGTCTGATTCCAACCTGGTGCGGCTGCTGCTGCGGCTGTCAGGGCAACAACTGCGCATGGCGTTTGGTCAAAAAAACCAGGTGGCGATCGTCGGGCCGACCAATGTCGGCAAATCGACGCTGTATAACCAATTTGTTCATCAAAAATCGGACCGGGCAGAGACCAGTCCGCTGCCGGGCACCACCCGCACAAACCAGCAGGCCGATGCCGGGTTGTTCGCCATTGTTGATACGCCGGGTGCGGATGCGGTGGGCGAGGTTGGCGCCCGCGAACAGGCAGAGGCGCTGCGGGCTGCAGCGCAAGCGGACTTCCTGATTATCGTTTTTGATGCTATCCAGGGCATTAAACAAACCGAACTGGATTTGTTCAGTCAACTGCGAGCGCTGGGGAAACCCTATGTGGTCGCTCTGAACAAAATTGACCTGGTGCGTAAGGAATCGGCGGCGGTGATTGCCCGCGCAGCACAAAATCTGGGATTGACGGTTGAGCAGGTGCTTCCGGTAATCGCCAAAACCGGTGATGGCGTTCCTGAAATCCTGGCAGCGGTTGCTGCCACGGAGCCGGAAATTGTTGCTGCACTCGGGCGCGGCTTGCCGCAATTCCGCTGGCAGTTGGCCTGGCGCTCTATTGTCAGCGCCGCTTCCGTCTCGGCGGTGATTGCGATTACTCCGCTGCCGATCATCGACTTTGCACCGCTGATCATCACCCAATCAGCCATGGTTCTGAGTATCGCGCGCATTTACAACTACCGCATCACCATCCGGCGCGCTCGCGAACTGGTGGTCACCTTTGGCCTGGGTTTCCTGGCGCGTACCTTGTTTGCCGAGTTAAGCAAGCTGGGCGGGCCGCCGGGTTGGCTGCTGGGTTCGGCGATCGCCGCATCGACCACGGTGGTGATGGGTTACGCTGCCGCGAATTGGTTTGAGAGCGGTGAAAAACTATCTAAAGACCGGATTAATGCACTCACTAAGGCGCTTACAACCCATTTTCTGGATTCGTTAATGAGCATGGGTAAAAAACGGCCGAGCCGCCAAACCTTGCAGGAGCGCATCCGAGCCGCCATGCAGGAGTTGCCGCAAGGAAAGGAAATCGAGCTATTCGATGACCAGGCCAAAAATTAACCTTCAAAACCTGGCAAATACCCGTTTCGCCATCGCCGCTGCCCTGGCGTTAGGTCAGGGACTGCCGTCTTTCATTGGCAGGCCCTTGGCCCGGGTGGTCGCAGATGGCATCACCCGTAACCAGGACAGCGCGATGGTGCGGGCGCTGCGTACCAACCTGTGGGTTGCCAGCGGCGGGACATCGAGCGCTGAAGCGTTGGACCAACAGGTTCAGCAGACTTTCCGCAATCATATCCGGTCGCTGTGGAACTTTTACCACAACCTGAACCGGCCGAAAAAGGTTCTGGAGCTCGTGGAATTCGCCCCGATGTTCCAGGCGGTATTTGACCAGGCGAAGCAAGATAAACAGCCCAGGTTGTTTGTCGCCGTGCATACCAGTAATTTTGAGATGGCAGGCCGGGCACTGGCCCTACGGGGGCTGGAATTTCAAATATTATCCTACCCGCAGCCGCCTAGCGGGTATCAGTTGCAAAATAAAATTCGGCAGGAGAGCGGTATGGAAGTCACGCCGATGTCAGTCGAGGCTTTTCAAAAGGCGCGCGAACGGTTGCGCAACGGCGGCACCGTTTTGACCGGTGTAGACCGCCCGCTGGCACAGTCGCGCCATATGGTGCGCTTTTTTGACCGCCTTGCGCCGCTGCCGGTGGCCTATGTCCAACTGGCGCTGCAAACCGGCGCGCCCATCATTGTGGTTGCCTGCATTTCCAAGCCGGACGGCAGCTATAGCCTGATATGTACGGACCCGGTCATTGCCCGGCCGGACCCGGATCGGGACGTTGAGATGGTCAGCAATACCGAGGCGGTATTGAAGCACGCAGAAGAGGTTATCCGCCCCCGACCGACCGATTGGTGCATGTTCTATCCCGTTTTTCCCGATGCCGAACGGGAAGTACCTGTTTAAGGACACCCTGCCTGAATAATTAAACAGACCATCGGGGTGGTATTTCCATTAACGAAAGACTATAATGGGGTTGGAGGATCAGGGAGATGGAAGAAGAAAAATTAAAACACCACCAGCGAATTAATGATATCTTACTCGGCCCCCTGGAAAGACCGGCACTGGCCTGGATGGCCAAAAAAATGCCGAGTTGGATCACTCCAGATGGGTTGACCGGGATCGGTCTATTTGCCGCCGTTTTGATTTGTGTCAGCTTCTGGCTGACCACTTATGATAAGAACTTCCTCTGGCTGGTCTCCTTTGGCATCCTGTTAAATTGGTTTGGCGACAGCCTGGACGGCAGCCTGGCGCGGTACCGCCACATCGAACGCCCACGTTACGGCTTTTTCATTGACCATGTGACCGACACGGTGAGTGAAATATTGGTCTTTGTCGGCCTGGGGCTGTCACCGTATGTTGATTTTCGGGTGGCGCTGATCGGCTTGATCTGCTATTTGAACGTCTCCATATTGGTGTACCTGATTATGGTGACCAAAGGAGTGTTCCAGATATCATTGTGGAAAATTGGTCCGACCGAGATCCGTGTGATTGGCATTCTGGCAAATATCGGCATTTATTTTTCCAACAACCCCAAACTGCCCGCGCCATTCGGAGCGTTTACATATTATGATGTTGTTATTGCCGGGCTGGGCTTGCTGCTGCTAACCTTCTTCTTCTACATGTCAGCTACGAGCGGGATTGAATTATCAGCGCAGGATAACTACACCCGCGAGCGCCGTGAGCAGCGCGCGGTTGCAAAACAAGACCGCCGCGAGCGCAAGGAAAACGAAAAACACCATCGCCGCGCCCGCAAGCAACAGCGAGTGCCGAAAAAGACCCCCAGCGACGTTGCGAATTCCGTAAACTAGAATTCCCCGATCTGCGCGTCGCGCAGGGCGGAGAGCACGCCAACCAGGCTGGGGTAATCGTCCCGCAGCAGGGTGATCAGTTCCTGGGTCGCGTTACGTATCCAGGCAGGGGTGCCAACCGCGGTATGCGCCTGGCTGGCTTGCTCCAGATGGGCTGCCAGCAACTCGGCCAGCGGCACATCTTCGTTGCGCAACACATGGCGAAAATAACCGAATTGACCCGCCCCGGTGAAGCGCACCAGTTCCTCCTGGCTGCAAGTGTAAATGGCATCCAGCGAGAGCGGGGGCCGCGGCGGCAGCAGGTGGCTGATTCGGCCGGCTTGCTCGTAGCCGCAGAACAGCACGCTAATTTCCACCGGCACATTGCGGTTAATGCGGTTATCGAGCAAAACGTCCTCGCTCAGGTTCGGGGTGGTTACCAACTGTCGCACCAGCCCGTCGTCGTCGATGTGAATATCGTGGATCAGACCGTACACCTGGTAACCCGAATCCAGCGGGATGCGAACCATTCCGCCAAAGGCCGGAGTATCCAACTGCGAAACCCGGCAGCCGATCACGCAGCCGGCAGTGCCAGCGCGCAGCAAACGTCCGATTTCGATTGCGCTCATGCTCCGTACCTCTTGCGGCCTTCCAGATCTTTATGGGATTGTTTATTCGATTGTTCGCCGGGTTCTTCGCCTGCCCGGCGCAGTTCGGCTTCGATCATGACCTGCAGCTGCTGCTTCTCCTGAAAGCTGACCAGCGCCACTTCATGCGCGCGGTGCAGGGCATACGGGTACGGGTGCGTACCCATCTGGCGGCATTGCTGTAGCAGGGTGGCTTGCAGTAGTTCCACTAGTTCGGCTTGCCGGCTGACCCAGGCTGGCAGTTCGACGCGGACCAACCCGGGTTTTTCGGGGCGACCGACATTGAGATAGAAGAAATGCAGGGCCATTTGACCTTCCAGACGCTGCTTGAATTTCTCGGCAGAAGGAGATTGGATGGCGAAGATGGCCGTCCGCTCCCCGGGGTTCAAAGTGTTGCGGAACAGGTCGATGTCGCGCACCCCGCCCAGCTGGTGATCTTTGCCCGCTTTTTGCAGCTCTTCATCTGGATAGAGCGTCAGTTCGAGCAAACGTACTACCAGGTCGGCGCCGGGTTTATCCACATAACCGGCGGTGACCGTGTTCATGGATGCCAGGTATTCCATGACACCCAGATACTTTTCGAATAGAGCGTCGAAACGCGGATCGCCTTTCGGTTCGCGGAACAGTTCAAGGGGTCCGTCGGTGAGGGTCAAAACGGTCCCCGGTTCAGCCGCTGCCAGGTCAGCCAGCTCCTTGCGCTCTTTGAAATCACGCAGCAGAGCCACATATTCCTCGGTCAACGGACCGGTATCGTCTTCCGGCGATTGGTATAGGAACAACTCGCTGCTGGTGGTCTCACGCGGGGTGGTGGCCTGGGCTGGCTGCATGCGGATTACACCAACATTGACCAAGCCAAACTCGATAGCGTCGTGGCGGTTGGGGTTGATCTGCGACCCGTCCGCTGCCAGCAGCACTGGGTAAACACTGGGTGCGACAGCAGCATGAGCCTGGTTCAACGCCTCGGTCAGCGGAACCGCGCAGCGCAGCCCCTTGTCCCGGGCAGCCGCGTGCGCGACCTTATCCTGCAGGTAGGCGAGATCGTCTGCATGGCGCTCCAGTAGCACGTGCGCCCGGTCCAGCCGTTCGCGCTGCTGTTTCTGTCGCGCCGGGGCTAATTTAACCTGATCCCGAACCTGCTGCTGAACCTGTTGGTAGTTGACCGGCATACATCCCCTTTAATGATCGAACATTTGTTTGAATTATAGCGGAACAATCACCGAAGGACAAGAAGGGTTCTCATTTTTTTAATTTTGGATTCGATAGACCTTTACAATATCGATCAAGAGAGGATAATCAACGGTTAGCTGGATATAATATACAAAGAGGCCTAATCTGCAATGTTCCCTTCGGACGAAGATCTGCTGCATCAAATCGCCCGCTCAGAATCCAAAGCGCTTGCCACTCTGTATGATCGCTACGGCCGGCTGGTGTTCAGTCTGGCGCTGCGCATGGTCGGAAATGCCGCCTCAGCCGAAGAGATTACCCAGGATGTTTTCGTTCAGGTGTGGAACAACGCCGCCTCCTACCAGCCGGAATTGAGCAAGTTGACCACCTGGCTGACCAGCATCACCCGTTACCGGTCGATCGATTTGCTGCGCCGCAGGAACGTCCGTCCGGACGGGCACATACTGGAGGATCCAGTGGAAGACCTGGTCATCTCTGGCGGGAGGGAAGAACTGCCAGAAGTACAATTGGAAGCGAAGACCGCTGACCAGCAGGTACGTCTCGCCCTGGCGGAACTGCCTGAGGAGCAGCGGGCTGTACTACTGATGGCTTACTTTCAGGGGCTGAGCCAGCCAGAAATGGCAGCAGCCTTAAACGAACCGTTAGGGACGGTTAAAACCCGTGTAAGGCTTGGTTTGCAGAAGCTGCGCCGGATATTGGAGAGCAATGAGCCACCGGCCTGGTGAGATCCATTCCTCCCTGGTTTACGTATCATTTCAGTAGAGAGAGATTGTTTATTGATGAATACGCACCACCCGATCGACGATTTACCCGCTTATGCGCTGGGCTGCCTGGAAGAAATAGAACTCCAGGCGGTCGAGCGGCACCTTGCGGTCTGCGTGGATTGTCGGAATGAAGTCGCGATGCTGCGGGATGCCGCGGCGCAGATGGCCTTTAGCACAACCCAGGTGGAACCTCCTGTGTGGTTGAAAAGGGGCATCCTTGCGCGGGTCGAACCGGTCAAGACTCCAGTAAACTCGTCCAGTTGGTGGGATTGGTTGAAGAATATCAAGCCGGCGTGGGGAGTGGCAGCCTTTGCAATCATTGTGTTGTTGATCGTCAGCAATTTAGTTTTGTGGAATCGGGTGCAAACGCTTTCGCAAAATAAACCGGTATCCACCTTCCAGGTGGTCAGCCTGGCAGGTACCGGGCCAGCTGAAACAGCGCACGGGGTGATGATCGTGACGGATAGCGGCCGGTTTGGAACGCTGGTGGTGGACGGCTTGCCAGAGCTGGTGAAGGAGCAGCAGTATCAATTGTGGCTCATCGAGGACGGGCAGCGGACCAGCGGCGGGGTATTTTCGGTCGATGCCTGGGGATATGGCGCAATGGTAATCAAAGCGCCCCTGCCGTTGGACACTTATTCCGATTTCGGCGTGACGGTAGAACCGGCCGGGGGCAGCCCGGGGCCTACTGGCGACAAGGTGCTGGGCGGGTCGTTCTGAAAGGTCCGAGTACCAATCATCACCAATGATAGCAAAATTGTTATGTACCATAACCGGTTGCTGAGCTTGTCGAAGCACCGGCATTGCCTGTATCACGGACCCTGTGAGTGAGGTGGTCGAAACACAGGCAGGTATTGAACCTCGCACCTTACCGCCCGGTTCACCCCACCCGTTATTCTGAATCATTCCATATCCATAAATCCGCACCATCCACTCCTCCGTATCCATAAATAGTTTGATTTTATGAGGTAGACTACGGAGGAAATTTCACATGAATAACGGTACTAAGGCAATATCATTTCGTGTTTTTGGATTGGCGGTGGTCGCATTACTGGTTCTGGTAGCCTGTCAGCCAGTTGCAAGCGGGCAGGGAGAACCAGCAGCCCCCACGGCAAACACCTACTTCACAGCACCGACAGTAGGCGTTGAAACGACAGCCAGTGTAACCGTCAGCGACCAATCCGTGGATGGCGGACAATTGACGATTGCCGAAGTGGTCAGCCCTGGCCCCGGCTGGCTGGTCATTCATATACAGTTGGACGGGAAACCAGGCGTCGTTCTGGGATACAGCCCGGTCAACGCTGGCGTGAATACCAATGTGATCGTCATGGTGGATGATTCAGAAGCCACGCCGGTCTTGTATGCCATGCTGCATACCGACGCCGGTCAGATTGGCGTATATGAATTCCCCGGCACAGACGGGCCAGCGATGGCCAATGGTCAAATGGTTGTGCCTTCTTTTAATGTCACCGGCGGGTTAAGCCAGAAAGGCAGCAGCACACCCAATAGCAACGGCAGTGATGACCTGTACAAGGATTATGGCAAAGGATCCAGCAGCACGTCAGCCATGCCAGGTACTGGCAATGGGACGGGTATTAAGATCGCAAGTAAGAATGGGTTGGGAGCCTTCCTGGTCGATGAAAAAGGCATGACCCTATACCTGTTCACCAAAGATACGCCGGGCGTAAGCAATTGCAAAGATGCCTGCCTGACGGCCTGGCCGCCTTTGTTGACCAGTGGTGACCCGCGCGCCGATGACGGTGTGACCGGCAAGTTAGGCACGATCACCCGCGATGATGGATCGCTGCAGGTGACTTACAACGAACTGCCATTGTATTACTACATTAGTGATGTGGCCCCTGGTGATACGGTCGGTCAGGGTGTGGGCGGCGTGTGGTTCGTGGTCGCACCGTAAAGGAGAGCTTTGCCGGGGGTAAAACACCCGGTTGCAATTCAAATGAATAATCCTTGGAGAGGTGCAGGCGCCAGTCAATCGACTGACGCCTGCTGTAGTTTTTCCGTAAATCGAAGGAAATATATACGTAATAATACCGTAATGGAATCCGTACTAATACGATTGCAGAGAGATTTCCAATTCTTATAATGAATTCAGACAAATATGCGGGAATTTAACAGAATTAAGCACCATTTCGGCAAGGTCAGCCTCCATTAACATTTCAGCCATCCTGTCTTACGGGAGTTAGAACCACAAAAGAGGTTGAACCCTTCTAGCGGTCAAAAGGGGAGGTTGAAGTTTTAATAAAAGAAAATTCGGGACCAGAAAGCCACTTATTTTCGCCGTAAGTTTTTTATTCGATTGATTGAGAGGGAACAATGACAACTCGCAGAGAATTTCTAAAACTGGCTGCCATGGGCGGATTTAGTCTGTTCTTACCATTTAAAATCGATTTGAGTAAGCTGCCAACCAGAGCTCTGGCAGCTTCCATCGCCACGCTTGATTTGACGCAAATTTCAAAATTTGCCACCCCGCTGGTGATTCCACCCGCCATGCCGCGCACCGCCAAGGTTAAGCAGAAAGGCGGCAAAAATATCGACTACTATGAGATCGGGGTACGCCAATTTCAGCAGCAAATTTTGCCAGCAGGGAACCCAGCCACCACCGTATGGAGCTACGGTTCTGTCAATCATCCAGGCACCTTTAATTACCCGGCTTTCTCCATCGAAGCCAAATACAATAAAAAGGTAAGGGTTAAATGGATCAATGACCTCAAGGATCCAGTCACAGGCGAATACCTGCCGCATCTGTTGACGGGGACGGTTGACCAGACCCTGCACTGGGCCAACCCGCCTGGCGGCGAGATGGGAAGGGACATGCGCGGGATGGATCCCGATCCTTATGACGGCCCGGTTCCGATGGTGACCCATGTGCACGGCGCACACACCCATGAAGAGAGCGACGGCTATGCCGAAGCCTGGTACTTGCCGGCCGCCCGCAATATCCCGGCTGGGTACGCCACAGGTGGATCGTACTACAACACATTTGCTACAAAAGCCGCACCCGCCACCGGACTATGGGATCCGGGGACTTCGATCTTCGATTACCCCAATAGCCAGCGCGCCACCACCCTGTGGTACCACGACCATACCCTGGGCATGACCCGCCTGAACGTGTATGCCGGGCCAGCTGGCTTCTATCTGCTGCGCGGCGGACCGAGTGATATGGTGTTAGACGGCGACACCGGCTTACCCGCCGTGCTTCCCGGACCTGCCCCGGCGATGGGCGATCCGGCCGGGATGAGCTACTACGAAATCCCACTCGCCATCCAGGACCGTTCGTTCAATGCCGACGGCTCGCTGTTTTACCCGGATAACCGCGCCTTCTTCGAAGGGTTGGAGCAATCGCAGCTGCAAATCCCGTTTATTGGGACTGAAGCCTGCGATGGCAAGGCTAGCGACATTTCACCCATCTGGAATCCGGAGTTCTTTGGCAATACCATGGTGGTCAATGGCAGTACCTGGCCATATTTGAATGTGGAGGCAAAACGCTACCGCTTCCGCTTCCTCAACGGTTGCAACTCGCGCTTCCTGATTCTACAAAACGATGCCGGGCTTCCATTCCATCAGATTGGCGCGGATGGCGGTTTCCTGCCCGCGCCTGTACAGCTCGACCAGCTGCTGATGGCGCCTGCCGAACGCGCGGATGTGATCATGGACTTCAGTGGATTGGCGCCCGGCACAGTGGTTACCCTGCTCAATCTTGCCCCGGATGAGCCATATGGCGGCGGAATCCCGGGTGAGGATTTCGACCCGGCAGATCCGAATACGACTGGCCAGGTGATGCAGTTCATCGTTGGCCCAACGTTAACCCCGGACCTGAGCACCCCGATTGCCCAGCTGGTGCTGCCCGCCCATGTTCCGCTGCCGGCGCCGACTGCTCCGATTCGCATGCTTTCACTCAATGAACTGGATTCAGAAACAGTGTTCGTCCGGGAAGATGACGAGGGAAATATTGTTCTGGAATGCAGTGATGGTGAAGCTTTTGGTCCGCGAGAAGCACGCCTAGGAACTGCCGAGGTGGATCCAGAAACAGATATGATCATGGCGATGCCGCTGGAATGGATGCACGAGATTACGGAAAAACTGGCTGTAGGCGCGACTGAAATTTGGGAAATTCATAACTTTACGATGGATGCCCACCCGATCCACATCCACCAGGTGCAATTTGAGGTGGTGGAGCGGGTCGATATGGATAACGTTGTGCGCGGTCCTGAACCCTGGGAGACCGGGCTAAAGGATACCGTCATTGCCTATCCAGACGAGGTGACGCGGGTCAA
>CALMGN010000086.1 GCA_937863605.1 uncultured Anaerolineaceae bacterium | reverse complement strand
AGGCGTGCTAAAAAACGTTTCACGCAAAATGTTTCACGCGGGTTTTTCAAGCTGCAGTTGAGTCGCAGGGTGCTGTTCGATCCAGCCATCAGGCTTTGTTGCGGGTCAGCAGGGGCAGATCAGTGAGCCGCGCGGGTCGAATGCACCCTGCAAAACTTACCGACCAACACTCCGGCGAGTTTACCCAGAATAAGAAGGGTAAGCTTCAGCTTGCCCACGCAAATTGAAAATTTGCGCTACATAGCGAACAAGGAAAAGCTTACCCGACGTGGTACTTGGTGTGCCAACCCCGGCGCAAATTT
Organism: uncultured Anaerolineaceae bacterium; assembly: GCA_937863605.1. Lineage (GTDB taxonomy): Bacteria > Chloroflexota > Anaerolineae > Anaerolineales > Anaerolineaceae > Bellilinea. The sequence goes on along the minus strand of CALMGN010000086.1, from coordinate 4,690 downwards.
GCTACAATTACAGATACCTTCATCGGAGGTAAACATGCCCGAACCCCTATCCAACCTTGAGATCCATCCCCTCACCCCCGAGCGCTGGGGCGACTTTGAATCCCTGTTCGGGCCGCACGGCGCCTACAGCGGCTGCTGGTGCATGTGGTGGCGTTTGCCGCGCTCCGAATTCTCACGCCAGCAGGGCGAGGGTAACCGCGTGGGGCTTAAAGCTCTGGTCGACAGCGGTGCACCGACGGGACTATTGGCGTACCAGGATGGTGCCCCGGTTGGATGGATTGCCATGGCACCGCGCGAGGATTACACTGCCCTGGAACGCTCGCGTGTGCTCAAACGGGTGGACGACCAGCCGGTTTGGTCGATCGTCTGCTTTTACGTCCACCGCAAGTCGCGGCGGAAAGGGATGATGACTGCCCTGGTAGAAGCTGCGTTGGCACATGCCGCTGCCCACGGTGCTCGCATCGTCGAAGCTTACCCCCACGACACAGATGGGAATGCTCCACCGGTTACGACCTACATGGGCAATGCCGAAGTGTTTCGTAAAGCCGGATTTGTCGAAGTAGCCCGCTTTGGACCGAAACATCCAGTCTTGCGAAAATTTCTCCCGCCGGGCAATTAAGCCCTTCCATTGCCGGTGTTACAATTTATCCAGAATTCAGCTGCGAGGTGCACCATGACCGAAATGCTCTTTCAAACCGACAGTTATATCCAGGAATTTGATGCGCAGGTCACCGCGATTGACACCGAGAACCGCGCCGTGCTACTCGACCGAACGGCATTTTATCCTGGTGGAGGCGGTCAGCCGGCTGACAGCGGCAAACTGATTGCCGGAGGTGTGGTTTTCCCGGTCTCGCGCGCTAAAAAGGGTTCCCAGGGCGTCTGGCACCTGCTGAGCGGCGAACAGCACATGCCAGCGGTCGGCGCTGCGGTACAAGGCCAAATCGATTGGGAGCACCGCTACCAGTTGATGCGCACGCATAGCGCGCTGCACATCCTGTGCGGTGTGGTCTTCCGTGACTACGGCGCGCAGGTCACCGGCGGCGATATGGAGCCGCTCAAAGGGCGCATGGACTTCGAATTCGAAAATCTCAGCAAGGAATTGGTCGGCGTGATCGAGGAAGCCGTCAACCGCGAGGTGCAGGCGGCCCGCGATATCCGCGTGCGCATCCTGCCGCGCGAAGAAGCCTTTGCCATCCCCGACCTGATCCGCACCAAAATAAACCTGCTACCGCCTGACATTCAAGAAATCCGCACCGTTGAACTGACCGGTCTGGATCTGCAAGCTGACGGCGGCACGCATGTCGCCAACACCCGCGAGGTGGGGCATATCCGCGTGGTGGATTATAAGAGCAAGGGTAAAATCAACAAACGCATTTACATCGAAATGGAATAATCCTCAGAGAAGGGATTTATTATGCCAGTCACCATCCTGATTGTCGTTCTCGTTCTGCTGATTTTCTTAATCGCTATCATATTGATCCGCACCAGCGCGTTTTTGCGCTCCAGCGAACCGGTCGCACCGGTTGAACTGCCCGAAGTGGACGCCGACTTCGTCGCCAGCCACCTGGCCGAAGCCGTCCGCTGCGAGACCATCTCCCGCCTTGAGGGCGAACCAACCGATTTGGCCGCCTTTCGTGAACTGCGCCGGGTGCTGGAAAGTCAATATCCGCGCGTGCATGCCACCCTGGAGCGCGAGATCATTTCGGACGCGACACTGCTCTACACCTGGCGCGGCACCGACCTGGAACTGCCGCCAGTGCTGTTTTGCGCCCACCTGGACGTTGTGCCGGTGGATCCAGGCACGCTCGACCAGTGGGAGCATCCACCCTTTGCCGGCATTATCGCTGATGACTATGTCTGGGGGCGCGGCACCTTTGACGTCAAATGCCAGGTGATCGGGCTGCTGGAAGCCGCGGAACTGTTGCTGAAAGATGATTTCCGACCTGAGCGCACCATTTATTTGGGCTTTGGCCAGGATGAAGAAATTGGCGGCGAGAAGGGCGCCAAAGAGATTGCTGCTCACCTGGCCAAACGCGGTGACCGGTTTGAAGCCGTGTTGGACGAAGGCGGCGCGATCACCCAGGGGATTATCCCCGGCATTGAAAGCCCGGTCGCAATGATCGGCATTGCCGAAAAAGGCTCGCTCTCCCTGCGCATCAAAGCCGTCGCCAGACCCGGTCACTCCTCGACCCCTGGTAAAACCACCGCCATCGGCATTCTGGCAAACGCCATTACAAGGGTGGAAAGCCATCCCCTGCCCGCGCGGTTGGATTTTATGCGCATCGTTTACAGCGCGCTGGGCGGGGCGGTTTCACCCACCCTTCAAGCAGCTTTCGCCAATACCTGGCTGTTTGGCAGGTATCTCAAGCGCAAACTGGAAGCCAATCCGACCACCAATGCCTCGATTCGCACCACCACGGCAGTCACCATGGTTGCCGGCGGGATCAAGGACAACCTGCTGCCTGCCAGTGCCGAGGCAGTGGCCAATTTCCGCTTATTGCCTGGCGACACGGTCGAGGACCTGGTGGAATATATCCGTCTGGTGATCGACGACCCGCGGGTGACGGTCGAGCCTGTGCCGGAAAATGCCTGGGAGGCCTCGCCGCTGACTTCGCCGGACGGTGCTGCTTTCCAGAGCCTATCGGTCACCATTCGCCAGGTGTTCCCCGGCGCCGAGGTCACGCCCTATCTGGTATTAGGCGCCACCGACGCCCGCCATTACGCTGCTCTAAGCGACCAGGTGATGCGCTTCACCCCGCTGGTTTCAACCCAGGATGACCTTTCGCGTATGCACGGCATTAATGAGCGCGTGCATGTCGGATCGCTGGCGCGCATGGTGCAGTTCTACATGCACCTCATCAACGCCTGGGCCGGGGGTGAACCGGTGCGCACCCGCGCTGAAATGCCAGCCGAAACTCCCGGGGTCTAACCGCATTCATGGAGACCTCTGTAGAACCGCAAAGCCCCGTCCAGCGCAGTTATTCACCGGTATGGTTACTTGTTACCATCCTTGCCATCGCCACGGTGACCGCTTTTGGCCCGACCGAGCGCACCCTGGGCGAAAATTTGCGCCTGGTGATGCTGCACGGCGCCTGGGTATGGACTGGCAAAATTTTGTTCGCAGCCGCCGCGGTGTCCGGGCTGGCAGGATTGCTCCTGCCGCGCAGCATATGGTCGAACCTCACGCTGGCTCTCGGACGCGCCGGTCTGCTCTTCTGGCTGACTTACCTGCCCATGTCGCTGGTTGTCCAAATGCAGAACTGGGGCGGCATCTTCTGGGATGAGCCGCGCTGGCGCGTGCCGTTCACTTTTGGGGTAGTCGGACTACTGCTGCAGCTCGGATTGTGGGTCATTAACCAGCCGCGGGTGACCAATCTTGCCAATCTGATTTTCGGGATCCTGCTCTGGTGGCAGCTGGGGGGAATCACCAACGTCCTGCATCCCGATTCGCCGATCTTCGGTTCCAACTCGACTGGCATCCAAGTTTTCTTCCTGGTTTTGCTGGGTCTGATGGTCCTCGCCGGCGCCCAGATTACCTTGTTGTTATTTCGTTCGCTAATCCGCCAAAAAATGACTGCTCCATGAAAACCGAGCAGCCGCTCACCCCGCTGCAGTTGGGGCTGTTTACTGTAGCCCGCACGGTGATGAACACCAGTTACCGCATGGTATACCCATTCCTGTCCACCTTTCAAAACGGGCTGGGCATGTCGCTTGGGTCGTTCTCGCTGCTCCTCACCCTGCGCTCGTTGATGGGGTTGATCGGCCCGCTGGCAGCACCGCTGGCAGACTGGCGCGGGCGCAAACTGAGCATGTTGTTGGGAGTCGGCGCGTTCACCGCCGGGGCCTTGATGGTTGCCGTTTGGCCCAGCATCACCACCTTTTTCATTGCCGTATTGCTGATGGCGCTGGCGTACCTCGTTTTTTTGCCCGCCATGCAGGCCTACATCGGGGACCGGGTGCCCTATCACCGCCGCGGCCGTGTTATGGGACTGACCGAGTTGAGCTGGTCGCTGGCGTTTATTTTTGGCGTCCCGCTGGTCGGCTGGCTATTGGCCAGAAGCGGCTCATGGACCGCTCCCTTTCCGCTGCTGGCCGTCCTGGGCATCCTGGCTTTTGTTGCTCTGGCGAGATTAGTCCCCGGCGATCATGCTACCCGCGCACAGAGCAGTGCAGCTTTGAATCGCAGCGGTCTGCGCCAGGTATTAATGGTTCCAGCCGTACCCATTGGACTGGGGATGGCTTTAGCCATGACCGCCGCCAATGAAACAGTTAACCTGGTATTTGGCCTGTGGCTGGAGAATTCATTTGGGCTTAAATTGGCCGCGCTGGGCGCCGCCGCAGCGGTGATCGGAGTGTCCGAACTAGGCGGCGAAGGGCTTTCGGCTGGCCTGGTGGACAGGCTGGGCAAGGAATGGTCGGTACGCGCCGGGCTGCTGCTCAATTCCTTGGCAGCTGTGGCACTGGTCTTCTCCGGAGGCGCCGTTTGGAGCGCGCTGCTGGGGTTGTTCCTGTTTTATCTGAGCTTCGAGTTCACCATTGTCAGCGCCCTGCCGCTGATGAGTGAAGCCCTGCCAACGCTGCGCGCTACCGTTATGGCCAGCACCATCGCCAGTTTTTCGATCGGGCGTGCCGTGGGAGCAGTAGTCGGTCCGTTTCTGTATACCCACTGGAGCTTTCCGGTCAACGCAGC
>CALMGN010000085.1 GCA_937863605.1 uncultured Anaerolineaceae bacterium | reverse complement strand
TTGACATAGTACTAGACATTAATCAAGTATAATGGTATGGTTTGACAAACCTAAGCAGGGTTGTCAAGTCATACCTTCACCCTTATAATGGGTGAATATCTTTTCATCATTGGAGTACTAGATAGTATGGACCAGAATGACGCCCAACTCGAGCAGGGGACAGCGCCCGAGAACGACCAGGTAGAGAATAATTTTGCTTCTTTGCTGGAACAGGAAGAAAGCAACATCGATTTCCCCAAGCAGGGTGAAATCCGTACCGGTATGATCGCCAGCATCTCACCTGGACAAATTCTTGTGAGCGTGGGGACGAAATCCGAGGGTATCATCAGTGGGCGAGAATACGAGGCAATTCCTGCCGATGAGTTAGCCGAGTTGAAGGTCGGCCAGGAAGTACCCGTTTTTGTGATCAACCCCGAAGATTCCAGCGGGAATGTTGTCCTTTCCTACGTGCGCGCACGCGAGGAAATGAGCTGGAAGGATGCCGACACGTTGTTGGAATCGAAAGAAGGCTTCCATAGCAAGATCATTGGGTACAACAAGGGCGGTTTGATTGTGCCGGTGGGCGGTCTGCGCGGGTTCGTACCCGCTTCGCAGGTCAGCCTGTCGCGCCGTGCTGCCATGACCGGCGACACCCCAGAAGCGCGCTGGAGCAAGATGATCGGCGAGGAAATTGACATTTGCGTGATCGAAGTGGACCGCGAACGCCGCCGCCTGATCCTCTCCGAACGCCAGGCCAGCACCGAAACCCGCGAATCGATCAAAGAACGCGTCATCGATGAACTGCACGAAGGCGAAATCCGCTCTGGCCGGGTCACCAGCCTGGCTGAGTTTGGCGCCTTCGTCAACATCAGCGGCGCTGACGGCCTTGTGCATCTCTCCGAAATCTCCTGGGACCGCATTCAGCATCCCAGCGAAGTTCTAAAAGTCGGCCAGGACGTGAAAGTCAAAGTTATTTCGATCGACCGCGACAAGAAACGCATCGGCCTGTCCATTCGCCAGCTGCTGGAGGATCCGTGGAGCCATAAGGCTGCCAAGTACCAGGTCGGCCAGTTGATTGAAGGCACCATTACCCGCTTGACCAAATTCGGCGCTTTTGCCCGCATCGAAGACGACATTGAGGGTCTGATCCACATCTCCGAAATCCACGACAAGCGCATCGAGCATCCCAAAGAAGTGCTCAAAGAAGGCGACCTCGTAACTTTGCGTGTGATCAAGGTCGATCCCGACAATCACCGCATTGGACTGAGCTTGCGCCGCGTCGAGTCGATGGCTTATGCGGATATGGACTGGGAATCGCTCGAGGGTGTCCTGGAAGAAAGTGACCAGCCCGCCGCTGAAGAGATCCCGGCAGAAAATGTCGAGCCTGCCGCCGAAGAAGCCCCGGTAAAGAAGGCCAGAACCAAAGCCAAGGCCAAAGCAAGCGCCGAAGAACTCCCGGCAGATGATGCCCAACCCAGCCCCGAAGAAGTCCCGGCAAAGAAAACCAAAGCCAAAACCAAAGAACTCCTGGTAGAGGATGTTCCATCCAACACCGAAGAGATCCCGGCAGAATCTGAAACCGAAACCAAGTAATCCAATCTTCAATCCGGAACAAATCAAAGCGCACCATAAAGGTGCGCTTTGTTGACCCCACTAAAACCCATGATATGCCGCGAATAATCGACGCTCACCAGGATATAGCCTACAACATGTACTCGTTTGGGCGAGACTACCGCCAATCGGCGGCGGTGACCCGCGACCGTGAAGCAGGTACGCGCATCCCGGAACTCCAAAATGGACAATCCACCCTGGGTTGGCCGGAATACCAGCAGGCTCAGCTGGCGGTGATTTTTGCTACGTTGTTCGTCCTGCCGCGCAAGTACAAATCCAACGAGTCGGAACGGGTTGATTTTGCCACGTTGGACGAGGCCTACCGTCTGACCCGTGCACAGATGGATATTTACAACCGGCTGACGGACGAATCACCGGACAAATTTACGCTCATCAAAGACCGCTCCAGCCTGGCGCGGGTTTTGAATGCCTGGGAAAGCAGCCCCACCGCTACAAATCCGGTTGGACTGGTACTTTCGATGGAAGGCGCCGAAGGCATCTCAGGGCCGGCCGAATTGGAAGAATGGTGGGAGCAAGGGCTGCGGCTGATTGGCCCGGTTTGGGCCGGGACGCGCTACTGCGGCGGCACCTATGAAGGCGGTCGTTTTACTCCCGAAGGGTTCCGCCTGCTAGAAAATATGGCGAATTTGGGCTATACTCTAGATATCGCACACATGAAAGAGGAACCCGCGCTGCAAGCGCTGGACCGCTATCCGGGTGCGATTATTGCCAGCCATGCCAATGCCCGCGCCCTTTTACAAGAAGATCCCTCTCAGCGCCACCTGACCGATGGAGTTATCCGCAATCTGGTGGAACGGGACGGGATCATCGGGGTCGTGCCCTTCAACCGCTTTTTACTATCTGGTTGGAAAAACACCGACCCTCGCGAGCTGGTGACCCTGGAAATGGTGGTCGATCATATCGATCACATTTGCCAGATTGCCGGCGACGCCCACCATGTTGGGCTTGGCACCGACTACGACGGCGGATTCGGTTGGCCGGCCATTCCCCTTGAATTAAACACCATCGCAGACTTACCCAAACTATCGCAGCCTCTCATCTCGCGCGGCTACTCCTCGGAAGAGATCGAAGCCATCTTCTCCGGGAACTGGCAGCGGCTATTGGAGCGAACTCTCCCCGCATGACCCAAACCACCAACATAAATGCAGCCTCCAGACCCATTCCTGCCTGGCAAAGACCTCCTAAAAGCGGTTTTTCCCGGCGGCGGATTCGCACCGGGTTGGCAATTACCCTGGCTGGCCTGGTCATTTTTCTGCTTGGCGCCCGGCCCGCCCTGTTCGGCGCAGATCGCAGCCCGGTGATCGGATTCGTCCAAATCGCCGTCTTCCTGGTAGGGCTGGCAATGGTGTGCCTGGGCGGTTACCTGAGCTTGATGGCCCTGTGGAAGGACCGTCAAACCAGCATCCTGGCGGATATCGG
>CALMGN010000084.1 GCA_937863605.1 uncultured Anaerolineaceae bacterium | reverse complement strand
TTCTGGCAGATGAGAGCAGCCACTCAAACCCTTGGCCTCTCGTATCCAGAGAGGTCTTTCTTTATCGGGAGAACATGATGGAACGCCAATACACCAACCGAAGCTACCTGGACGCCCTGGCGCAGCGCGTGTTGATTTTCGACGGCGCTATGGGCACCAGCCTGCAAAAAATGAATCTTACCGCCGAGGATTTCGGCGGCGAGCGCACCAATGGCTGCAACGATTACCTGGTGATCACCTACCCGCAGGCAGTCGAACAGGTGCATCGCTCATTTCTTGAGGTGGGGGTGGATGTAGTCGAAACCGACACCTTCCGCTCCAACCGGCTGACTCTGGCGGAATACGGCTTGCAGGCGCGGGTCAACGAGATCAACCGGGCAGCGGCTTCACTGGCGCGGCGGCTGGCGGACGAATTTTCCACGCCCGGACAGCCGCGTTTTGTCGCCGGGTCGATTGGCCCGTCCGGTAAACTGCCCTCCATGGATGATCCCGAGCTATCCAATGTGAGTTTCGAGGAATTGGTTGACATTTTTCGCGAACAGGCCACCGGGCTGGCGCAAGGTGGGGCTGACCTGATTTTGATCGAGACCTCGCAGGATATTTTAGAGGTCAAAGCCGCTATCCTTGGCGTGCAAAAGGCCTTCGAAGAGACAGGGATTTACCTGCCTATCCAGGCGCAGGTGACACTGGATACTACCGGGCGGATGCTGCTTGGAACGGATATTTCGGCGGTGCAAACCATCCTGGATGGGCTGGCGATTGATGTGATCGGGCTGAACTGCTCCACCGGCCCCGAGCACATGCGCGAACCCATCCGCTATCTGGGCGAACAAACCCATTTGCCGGTATCCTGTATTCCCAATGCCGGATTGCCGCTCAACGTGGATGGGCAGGCGGTTTATCCCCTCGAACCCGAGCCGTTCGCCGCTGCCCTGGCGGAATTTGTGGAGAAGAATCATATCAATGTGGTGGGCGGTTGCTGCGGGACCACGCCTGACCATTTGCGCCTTTTAGTGGAAAAAGTCGGCGGCATCAAAACCGCTTCGCGTCCTGATCTGGAAATCCCCAGGCTGGCATCCGCCATCCAGGCGCAGCCCATGCTGCAGGAGCCGCGTCCGTTCTTAATTGGTGAACGCTTGAACACGCAGGGCAGCCGCAAGTTCAAAGAAATCATCCTGGCTGAAGATTACGACAGCGTGGTCGAGGTCGCCCTCCAGCAGTTGGATTCGGGGGCGCATGGGTTGGATATTTGCGTGGCGCTGACCGAACGCGCCGATGAATCGGAGACCATGCGCCGGGTGATCAAAAAACTGGCACCGGTGATGCGCGTGCCGCTGGTTATTGACAGTACCGAGCCGGACGTGATGGAAACCGCGCTGCAAACGGCACCCGGCCGCTGTCTGATCAATTCGACTCACCTGGAAGGTGGACGTGCGCGCGCCGACCGGGTTCTTGGACTGGCCAAACGCTACAATGCCGCGGTGATTGCCCTGACCATCGATGAAGTTGGCATGGCCAAAACTGCCGAGCGCAAACTGGAAGTCGCGCGCAAGATTTACGACATTGCGGTGGGGGAATACGGGTTGCATCCCATGGACCTGGTATTCGACGCGCTGACCTTCACCCTGGCGACCGGCGACCCGGAGTTCGCGGATTCCGGAGTGCAGACTATTGAAGGCATCCGCCAGATAAAACAGGCGCTGCCAGGCGTGTTGACCTCGCTGGGGGTCAGCAACGTATCCTTTGGCCTTTCGCAGAATGCGCGCGCCATCCTCAACAGCGTCATGCTGCACCACTGCGTTTTGGCCGGTTTGGATATGGCTATTGTCAATCCGGCGCACATCACGCCCTTCGCCGAAATCCCGCAGCGCGAACGCGACCTGGCCGAGGATTTAATCCTCAACCGCAAGCCGGATGCGCTGCAGCAGTTTATTGCCTATGTGGAAAAATCGGGTGCTGGCACGACTCAACGCGCCAGCAGTCAAAAAGAAGCTTTGAAGGATTTGACCCCCGAACAGCGCCTGCACTGGCGCATCCTGCACCGCATGCGCGATGGCGTCGAAAAGGATATTGATGAGATCCTGGCGCGTGGAAACGGGAAAACCCGCCACGAGATGGCGGTCGAAATCCTCAATACGGTTCTGCTGCCCGCCATGAAGGAAGTTGGGGACAAATTTGGCACTGGCGAGTTGATCCTGCCATTCGTGCTCCAATCGGCCGAGGTGATGAAGAAGTCGGTTTCGCACGTGGAGCAGTTCCTTGAGAGGAAAGAAGGCGTCAGCAAAGGGAAACTGGTGCTGGCGACCGTGTACGGCGATGTGCATGACATTGGCAAAAACCTGGTGAAAACCATTCTCTCCAATAACGGCTATGAGGTGCTAGACCTGGGCAAACAGGTGCCCGCCGAGACTATTTTGGCCAAAGCCGTCGAAGTCAATGCGGATGCGATTGGGCTGAGCGCGTTGCTGGTCAGCACCAGCAAGCAGATGCCATTGATCGTCAACGAACTGCACCGACGCGGTCAAAACATCCCGGTGCTGGTAGGCGGGGCGGCCATTAACAAACGCTTTGGCCGGCGCATCCTGGCTACCGAGAGCGGCGAGTTCTACGAAGCGGGCGTGTTTTATTGCAAAGATGCCTTCGAAGGTTTGGCGACCATGGATGCCCTGATGGACAACCAGCAGCGTCCGGGCCTGCTGGAGCGTACCAGGCGCGAGTCCGAGATGGAACTTGGACGCACCGGGCAGGCAGCACCTGCAGGTGGAGACGCGGTAATTTCAAAAGTCCTGCCTGCAGAAAAACTGCCGCGCCCGCCGTCCTGGGGCGCACGGGTCGTGCATGCGTTGCCGCTGGACGCGGTTTTCCAACACCTTTCGAAAAACGAGTTGTTCCGCCTGTCCTGGGGCGCTAAAAATACCCACGGTGCAGCCTGGATTAAGCTGGAAGCTGAATTCGAGCAGCGCCTGGATGACATGCGGCGTATAGCCCTGCGCGAAGGCTGGCTGAAACCTCAGGCAGTGTACGGTTATTGGCCGGTCCAATCGGATGGCAACGACCTGATCATCTATGAACCCGGCAGCGTGCAATCCGGCTCACCCAGTGAGCAGACGCGCATGACCTTCCCGCGGCAAAATTCGTCCGAAGGCCTGTGCCTGGCGGATTATTTCGCGCCGGTGCGTTCGGGAAAAATGGACCTGGTCGCGTTCCAGGTGGTCACAGTGGGTCAGGAAGCCAGCCAACGGGTTGAACGGTTGCAAGCCGCCGGCGACTACAGCGAAGCCTATTTCACCCACGGACTGGGCGTTCAAATGGCGGAAGCAACTGCTGAATACCTTCACCGCCATATTCGCCGAGAATTGGGACTGGGAGACGAACAGGGCAAACGCTACTCGTGGGGCTACCCGGCTATCCCGGATTTAGCCGATCATGAAAAAGTTTTTGCGCTGCTTCCAGCCGAATCCGAACTTGGGATGCGCCTGACAAGCGCTTACCAGCTGATCCCGGAGCAATCCACCGCTGCGATCATTGCGCATCACCCGGCTGCGCGTTACTTTAATGTTGGCGAAAGCCGCGTTGAACAATTATTGGGTCGAGGTTGAAATGGAAACCGAATCCAAATTTTTACAGAAAATTCAAACTGGCCGGCCGCTGATTTCGGACGGAGCGATGGGAACCTTGCTGCACCAGCGCGGCGTTTCATTCGATCAGTCATTTGACGAGCTCAACCTGACCAGCCCGGCACTGGTGGCTGAAATTCACCGTGAGTACATTGAGGCAGGCTCGAATATGATTCAAACCAACACCTTCGGCGCCAATCGCTATAAATTGGCGCAGCACGGGTTGGAAAAACGGGTGGGCGAGATCAACACCAACGCGGTGGAACTGGCACGGCGGGTGGTGCTGGCTTCCTATAAGGATGTGCTGATTGCCGGCGACGTCGGTCCGCTGGGTGTGCGGCTGGCTCCTTTCGGGCGCGTCCAGCCTGAAGAAGCCCGCATCGTTTTCCGCGAACAAATCGAGGCTTTGATCTCGGCTGGAGTTGACCTGCTGATTATCGAGACCATGACCGATTTATATGAACTGCACGAGGCGATCCTGGCAGCCCGCGATGTCGATCCTGACATCCCGATAGTGGCCTCTATGACCTTCACCCGCGACGACCGGACGCTGCTGGGCGACGACCCGGCTAAAGTAGCGCGAAAGCTAAAGGAAGCCGGCGCGGATGTAATCGGAGTCAACTGCTCTGGCGGTCCCAATCAAATATTGCGCATCCTGAAGCAGATGGTGCAGGCGGTGCCAACGGGAAAGTTTTCGGTTATGCCGAATGCTGGTTGGCCGGAACAAGTCGCCGGGCGAATCATGTATCCAGCTTCACCGGAATATTTTGCCGATTACGCATTAGCATTCTGGCAGGCTGGCGCCTGCCTGATTGGCGGTTGCTGCGGGACCACGCCCAAACACATTGCCGTAATGCATCAGGCGATTGAAAATGCTCCTCCCGGCAAAGGACCCAATGGCTTTAGCCTGGCGGCGGTGGAACGCGAAGAAGCCCCTCCGGAAGGGATGCAGCCAACCCAACTGGCTGACAAATTGGCCAACGGGCGGTTCGTTTTTGCCGTTGAGGTCGATCCGCCGCGCGGATTGACCTCAGAGAAACTGATGGCAGGCTCCAGTTTGCTCAAGGAAGCCGGCGCGGATGTGATAAATGTAGCAGACAGCCCGATGGCGCGCATGCGCATGAGTCCCTGGGCCGTTTGCCGTTTAATCCAGGAAAAAATCGGCATGGAGACTGTGCTGCACTTTCCTACCCGCGGGCGCAACCTGCTGCGGGTACAGGGAGATCTGCTGGCAGCCCACGCGCTGGGTGTCCGCAACGTGTTTGTCGTCATGGGCGACCCAACCGCCATCGGCGATTACCCGGATGCCATGGATAATTATGACCTGGTGCCCTCTGGTTTGATCAAGTTGATCAAACAAGGGTTTAACACCGGTGTTGACCATGCTGGCGCGGATATTGGGCAACCCACCTCGTTTTTTGCCGGCTGTGCGTTGAATCTCACCGCAGTCGACCCGGATGACGAGATCAAAAATTTGCGCCGCAAGGTGCGCGCTGGCGCTGATTTCATCCTGACCCAGCCGATTTATGATCCCCTGGCCGCGAAAGCCTTCCTGGAGCGGGCTAACGAGGAAATAGGCGGGCTGAAAGTACCGGTGCTGATTGGCTTGCTACCGCTCGTCAGTGCGCGTCATGCCGCTTTTCTGCAGCACGAGGTGCCGGGTATCGAAATTCCCGAAGAGGTGCAGGCCCGAATGGCACGATCTGGTGACCGGGAAGCCCGTACAGGAATAGAAATTGCGATAGAATTAATCTATCAGATCAAGCAGTTTGCTCAGGGAATTTACCTGATGCCTGCCTTCAACCACTTCGATTACGCGGCTGAAATTATCGAGACTACTCGCGAAGGAAATTGATTTCTCAACCTATGCTGCTCACCATTGATATCGGCAACACCAACATCACCCTGGGTTTATATGAGGGCGTGAAATTAGGCGCCCGTTGGCGTCTGGCAACCGACCACGAGCGGATGCCGGATGAGTACGGCATTCAGATCCTCGGACTTCTGCAGCACGGCGGTTGCTCCGTCGCGCAACTGGACGGCATCAGTATGGCATCGGTAGTGCCGGTATTGACCTCCCGCTTGCAGCAAGCTTGCCGCTGGTACTTTAATCGTCCGCTGCTTATTGTGGATGAAACCATCCATACCGGCGTCAAACTGCTGGTAGATGATCCGAAAACAGTTGGCGCGGACCGGATTGTGGACGCGGTTGCGGTTCACAAGTTGTACGGCGGACCAGCCTGCGTGGTTGACTTTGGCACCGCGACCACTTTCGATGCCATCACTGCCAAAGGCGAGTACCTGGGCGGCGCGATTGCTCCGGGGATCGGCATTGCAGCCGAAGCGTTATCCTCGCGCACTGCCAAGCTGCCGCGGGTCGATTTGCAGATGCCGCCGTCGGTTATCGGGCGAAACACCGTCCATGGCATGCAGTCTGGTTTGATGCTCGGCTATATCTCGATGGTCGAGGGAATGGTCAAGCGCTTCAAAGCTGAACTTGGCCCCAAGATGAAAGTCATCGCTACGGGCGGTCTGGCTGAACTGGTTTCCGAAAACACGAAATCGATCAATATCCTGGCGCCGTGGTTGACGCTCGATGGGCTGCGCATCTTATGGGAATTAAATCAGGACCAACATGCCTAATCCGCTGGCGAATAAACGCATCATTCTGGGGGTTACGGGTTCGATCGCGGCATACAAGGCTGCTGAAATCGCCTCCCGCCTGACTCAAACCGGCGCATTTGTAGATGTGATCCTGACCGAAAGCGCTGCGAAATTTATCACCCCGCTGACCTTTCAATCCGTGACCGGGCGCAAGGCGTATGTGGATGCCGATTTGTGGGGCGGTGAAGGGCATGTCACGCATGTCGGGTTAGGGCGCGCCGCCGACCTGTTGATGATAGCCCCGGCTTCGGCCAATACAATCGCCCGGCTGGCGCACGGCTTTGGCGATAACCTGTTGACGCTCACGGCGCTTGCCAGTCACTGTCCGCTGCTGGTGGCGCCTGCCATGGATGCCGGCATGTTTGAACACCCGGCTACCCAGGCGAGCGTTAAGATTTTGGAAGAACGCGGGGTGTATTTCATCGGACCTGCTGAAGGCCACCTGGCTTCCGGGTTAGTCGGGCGCGGACGCATGGTTGAACCGGCGGATGTGATCGCTGCGGCGCGTTGGGCGCTTGGCCGAAAAGGTCCGCTAGCGGGTAAAAAGGTGGTAGTCACCGCGGGAGGAACGCAGGAACCCATCGACCCGGTACGGCTGGTGACCAACCGTTCCTCCGGCAAACAGGGCTATGCCATCGCTTGGGCGGCTCAGGATGCCGGGGCCGATGTTACCTTGATCACCACGGCGGATTTACCGGCGCCCTGTTTTACCAAAATCATAACTGTCCAGACGGCAGCTCAGATGCATGCGGCGGTCATGGAAGAAACCGCCGATGCCGATTTATTGGTCATGGCTGCCGCCGTGGCCGATTTCCGACCTGCGCGCGCGGCGACGGATAAGATCAAGAAGGAAAAAGGGCTGCCAGAAATTGAAATGGAGCCGACCATCGATATTCTCCAGGCGGTAGGTGAAGTGCGGGAGAAGCGCGGATGGCCCAAACGGGTGGTGGGGTTCGCGGCTGAGTCACGCGACCTGCTGGACAATGCCGCCGGTAAACTGCAGCGCAAGCGCCTGGATATGATCGTTGCCAACGACATCAGCCGTCCAGACGCCGGGTTCGAGGTGGATACCAACCGGGTGACGTTCCTCTTCCCGGACGGGACTGCCATCCCGCTGCCAAAAATTAGCAAGGAAGAAGTAGCGGAGGCGGTCATTGACCGCGCTCTGGTATGGTTCAAGAACACCTAAGCACAAAATTATTGCATCAAGGGCGGCCAAGTTAATGCAAATACTGGTTATTTCAGATATTCATGCCAATCTCACGGCGTTCGAGGCGGTTCTGGCTGATGCGGGTCCGGTCGATGCGGTCTGGTGCCTGGGAGATTTGGTCGGTTACGGTCCCGATCCAGAAGCCTGTGTGGAGCGCGTCCGGCAGCTGCCTAATACGTTATGCTTGCTCGGTAATCATGATGCGGCGGTACTTGGCAGATTAGACCAGGATGCCTTCAACCACGAGGCCAATATCTCGGTCAATTGGACGCGCGGTCAGCTTTCTCCTGCCAGCCTTGGTTATCTACAAGGACTGCGCACCCGCATCGAAACACAGGATGTTACCCTGAGCCACGGCAGTCCGCGCAACCCGATCTGGGAGTATCTGCTCGACATTAATACAGTTTTATCTAATTTTTCATTCTTCAAAACATCCATTTGCCTGGTAGGCCATACCCACATCCCGATTATTTACACGCACAACGGCAATGGCACAGTGGAATGGAGCATTCCCCAGCCTGGGACCCGGACCACCATTCACGAGCGGGCTATTCTCAACCCTGGATCGGTTGGACAACCGCGCGACCGCAATCCAATGGCAGCTTATGCGCTCTACCACCCTGAAGAAAAACACTGGGAAGCCCGCCGGGTGGAATATGACATTGCCAGCGTCCAGCAGCGCATTGCGTCCGCTGGTTTGCCATTCCGGCACGCTGCTCGCCTCGTTGACGGTTGGTAGGCGGAACTATCCATGGGCGCCGAACGTCTATTTCCCATAACCCGTTCGCCCAAAGGAGAAGAGAAATGATCAAGCGTACCTTATTTACCCTGATAATTGCTGCGGCGCTGCTTTC
The DNA here is from genome assembly GCA_937863605.1 of uncultured Anaerolineaceae bacterium. GTDB lineage: Bacteria > Chloroflexota > Anaerolineae > Anaerolineales > Anaerolineaceae > Bellilinea. The sequence goes on along the minus strand of CALMGN010000084.1, from coordinate 8,323 downwards.
AGCTTGCGCATCGGCCAAATCCACCGAATTTCAGAATGGCAGGGGAGTCACCGTTTCCGATATGGGCGTGCCAGAGGCTGCGCCGGCCCCTGAGTATGCCATCGAACCGGGTAAACCGGCTTTCGAGCAAGAAGCACCTCAAAATCTCACCGAGCGTATGGTCATCCGCAACGCCAGCCTGTCCATCATCGTGGTGGATCCGGCTGTGGTAATGGACGACATCATGCGCATGGCGAACGCGATGGGCGGCTATGTCGTTGATTCGAATCTTTACCAGACGACCACTTCTGCGGGTATCCAGGTGCCCGAAGCCCGGGTGACAGTGCGCGTTCCGGCTGACCAGCTGGATACGGCCTTGACGCAGATCAAGGCGCACGTCAAAGACCCGGTCAATGACATTTTGTTTGAAAACATCTCCGGTCAGGATGTGACCCAGGAATATACGGACCTGCAGTCGCGGTTGCGCAACCTGGAAAGTGCCGCTGAACAGCTGCGCGAGATCCTGGACAATGCCATTAGAACCGAAGATGTATTGACGGTCTTTAATGAATTGAAGAATGTCAACGAGCAGATTGAGGTGCTCAAGGGACAGATTCAGTACTATGAACAGTCTGCGCGGCTTTCGGCCATCAGCGTGACCATTCAGGCCGAGAAAAGCGTTCAACCAATCAACATCGGCGGATGGGAGCCCAAGGGTGTGGCGCGGGATGCGCTGCAGACTCTGGTGCGCGCCTATCAGTGGCTCGCGGATGTGGCAATCTGGCTGGTCGTTTTCTGCCTTCCAATCGCGATCCCGATCGGGGTGGTGGTTTTCTTCGTCATGCGCGGCATCCGCAAGTGGAATCGCAGGCGCAACGCTAAAAAAGCCGCAGCGGTCGAGGTCAACCCAGGAGAGTAAGAAGTGGTACTGGGAAATATTTAGGAGCATTTGAGAGGGCGGCTGCAAGGCCGCCTTTTTATTTTCTCCGTAGCTCGGGTTGGGGGTACCTATGGATTCTTACCGACTATCGGCATTAGATCCCCCAACCCGAGCTACGAAAATCGGATTTCAATGCATGCCGAAAAATTAATATTTACCTCAAAGCGGTAAACCCCATCACCAAGTGGCTTCCATTTCACCGGCTCGCCATCGCATTCCGCCTGGGAGGGCGCGGACGGCAGGGAGAGCTGGATAAATCCCTCCCCTTTACGGCCCAGGTCAAGGGAAAACCCCAGACGCTGCGGTTCTGCTGTCCACTCCGCTACTTCGCAACCTTGCGAAAAATGCAAGTTATCCCCCAGGTACATTGGGACAGAATCATCCAATATAGGCATAAACCCGGCCAGAACTACTCCATGCGGGGGAATTGCAGGTACCTTCAGCGCGGCACCCGGGGTGTAACGGTAAATCTGCTCATCCCAAAATGAACTGACCCAGTACGGCTGGTCGGGCAGTCCAAAATCATCCGGGTGGAACCCGCAGGGTTGCGCCGTATCCTTCCAGTTAAATTTGGCGATCACGGTCCAGTTGCCCTGCGGCCCGGTCAGTGGCAGCCGCAGTTTCATCGGGGCCGATTCGGCCATCAGGTCCAGCACCTCCGCCCGCCGACCGATTACTGGCAGTAAGACCTGCGCGATCCGCAGCCGGTCTGCGGGCAGCGCGGTCAAATCATCCGAAACGAACAGCGATCCGCCGGTCACCCCAATCGCAGTCGCCAGGGATTGGATTTCAGCAGCGGTCAGCCGGGTATCCGGGCGTACCAACAGGCAGTCAGGGTCATTGACCCACCAGCGGTTGTGCAATGGAGCCCGGGTCAGGATATTGTGCAGCGAATTGCGCGCGGACGGCACCGCCGGCTCATGCTTGAAAAGGGAGCGAATCCCCTTGATCTCAGGTTCCCATGTGCCGTTGACATCCGCCCCGATGCGCATGGCATCCACCAGGCCAATCCCTGACCCGAGCGGCAGCCCGCAGCCCACCAGGTAGGTTTGCGGTCCAGCTGCGGCCCGAATGGCTTCCATTCCGTGCCGGAGAATCTGAGCGCGCGTGCGGGTTGGGTCATGGTGCAGGCCGGGCAGCGCTGCAGCGTACAGGAAGTCCAACTTCAGGTAGGGAAAGCCCCATTCTGCCGCCGCCGCTCGCACCGGCTCGCAAGCTGCATCTATCGCGCCTGGGACGGTCAGGTCAATGGCGGTGGCAAGCGTGTTCCAGCCAAAACCGGCGTTGACAGGCCTGCCGCGCTTATTCCGCAGGATAAACGGGGGATTCTTTCGGGCAAATTCCGACCGCGGATGTAGAATGAACGGCGCCAGCCATAGCCCGGGGGTGAGGCCTTGTGCAGAAATTTCCTGCGCCAGAGGAGCGACCCCGTCCGGAAAGCCCGGTGTGAAAGAAAACCAATCGCCAACACTGGTCTCGAACCCGTCGTCAATTTGGATCAACTCCAGGGGCAGCTGCGCGTGAGCCGTCGTCAATGCTGATAAATTAGCCTGGATATCTGACGCCGAAAGATGATTGTAATAATGGTACCAGGAGCACCAACCGGCGGGTACAGGGCGGATTGACTGACTGGTCATCCCGTGTTCACGCGCAACCGCTTCGAGGTACTCCCGCAGCGGATCGGGGTCATCGGTCGAGAACGGTGTAATGACCGCCCAATCGGTTTCCATGGCGGTTCCAGAGTCGAGGCGGGCGCTGTCGCTGGTCCACATCGCAAGGGATGGCCGGTCGTAGAGCACCGCTTCAATGGTGCCAAAGTGCTGCTTTTGCGAGAGGAACCCGGCAACCAATCCAACTTTGGATTTCAAGTCTGCCAGCGCACCAAAAAAATCAGCGGTGTAATATCCCGGCATGCGCAATCCCGGTGTACCCGGGTTGACGATCATCGGCTGCTGTAAAAAGCCGAGCCGAGAAATGCGCATGGGTTGGCCGTTCGGGTAAGCACCGGTCGGCGACCAGGACTGCCAGCCGTTGCTGTAAAACGACCACTGGGGATCTCCGGTTTCATGAGAAAAATCAAGCGAACCGAATTTTTCCTGTCCGCCCACTCGCAAAAACTCGATTTTTTCAATGTTGATAGGTTCCTGGCTGGCGTTCTCCAGGCGGATTTTCCACAGGAACAGCGGCAGGTTCTGACTGAGCGCGAAGGTCACGATACCCTTCAGTCCAGTTTCCGTTAAGGTTTGCTCTGCCTGGACGCTCACCGATTCGCCTTGGGCACCCATATCAAGGGAATTCTCAACCGGTCCATGGATGTCCCAATGATTGAAGGGCAGGGTAGTTTTACTGCCGGGCTGACTGATTTCGATCCGCATCCGGCACCCGGACAAGTCAGGCAGGCTGGGGTTTGCAGCCAGCAAGTCAAATTCGCCGCTATCACCGTGCAGGTTAAGTTGGAAAAAGTTGGTGGTTAGGGTTGTCGGCACGATTTTCGCATCCTAAATCTTAGAATTATTTCAATTGCCTGACAACTGGATTATACTTAAGTCAGACCGATTTAATGATCCGGATAGGGGCCCGAATCGGTGTCTGCCAAACCATTTCATTGTTTTAAGGGCTCAATTTCGCATCATGAAACATCAATTTATTCCATTTCAAACCGTTATCCCGAAATCATACCAGCTATCCTACCAAATTTATCTGCCGAACGATTACGGAGTTGAACCCGGGCGCACCTGGCCAGTGATCTTGTCGCTGCACGGAGCAGCTGCCCGCGGGACCACCTCGGAAGAAATCCTCAAGGCTGATTTACCCGCCACGATCGAAGCCGGGGTTGATTACCCGTTCATTGTGATCGCCCCGCTCTGCCCGGCGGAGACCTGGTGGTCGGATCACTTGCCGGCCCTGGACAGTTTATTAAAAGAAGTGTGCGACCGTTATTCGGCCGATCAGAACCGGATCGCTGTGACGGGCGTCAGCATGGGGGCTTTTGGAGTCTGGCACCTTGGGGCAGCCTACCCCGAGCGGTTTTCAGCACTGGTCCCAATCAGTGGAGGCGGAGCCTGGTTTTACGGCTTCCCTGAACGCGCCCGGTCGCTGGCGGGGGTTCCAACGTGGATCTTCCACGGGGAAACCGATGCCATCATTCCGCTGCGTGAGGCGGTAGTTCTGGCCGATGTGTTGAAAGCTTCTGGCGGCAATTCTCGTTTGACCATCATCCCGGAAGGTGGTCATGACATCTGGAAGCAAGTTTACCGGATGCCGGAATTGATCAGCTGGCTGGCAGAGCAAAAACGCATTCCAGGATAATTAACCAAAAATCCGCACCGGTGTACCAGCGCGGATTAATTTTGACCGTCACAATGTAGGCTACAACCGGGGAAGCAAGATGCCCTGTTGATTCTGGTACTTCCCCTTTTTATCCGCGTACGAAATCTCGCAAGGTTCATCGCCTTCAAAGAACAACACCTGGGCGATCCCCTCATTGGAATAAATTTTAGCGGGCAGCGGGGTGGTGTTGGAAATTTCCAGGGTGACATACCCTTCCCATTCGGGTTCGAACGGGGTCACATTGACGATGATGCCGCAGCGGGCATAGGTCGATTTGCCGACGCAGATGGTCAGCACGCCGCGGGGAATGTGAAAATATTCCACCGTGCGCGCCAACGCGAAGGAGTTCGGCGGAATTACGCATACATCCCCTTTGAAATCGATCATCGATTGGGGGTTGAAATCCTTGGGATCGACGATGGCGGAAAAAACATTGGTGAAAATCTTGTACTCGTCCGCCACGCGAATGTCGTAACCGTAGGACGAAACTCCGTAAGAGATCACCCCATTGCGCTTTTTGCCATCTTCGTACGGGTTAATCATGTTGGCTTCCAGCGCCATCTTGCGAATCCAATGATCGGGTTTAAGGCCCATGCTAGGTTTGTGTCCTTTCCAAAATGGGATTAATCGAGGCTCATTCCGCCGCGTTCGGATAACAGGGCGGGCAGGCGTTGTTCGAGTTTAGCGGAATGATTCTCCACCGCGCGAATTTCATCAAGCAGGGAGATTTTGGCCGCTTCATCTTCCAATCCGATGATATTGATGCGAACGTTGTACGCGGCACAAGTCAGAGCGGCCCGCGCCAGGGTAGCCCCGGAAGCAGCATCTGAGATTGCGTTGAGGTTGCCATGCTCAGCGGCTTGCAACGCCAACTCTTGCACCACCAGGCACTGTTTGGCTGCTTCCAGTGGAACCTGAGCGGCTACCAGGGTGGCGGATTGAATCGCACGGTTGCGTGCATCGATTTGTTCTGGCGTATCCTTCGGCAGCTTGAAGGCGTCCATGACCGCGACAAAGGAGTCGGAATCGCGCTGGACGCCGGCGGTCAGATCAACGCGCAGGGCTTCGGCTTTTTCGACCAGCGCCCACATTTGCTCTTTGACGCCCTCATATTTCTTCTTCCCCATGGTGACGCGTGCTACCATGGCTACCAGCGAGGCAGCCGCAGCGCCCGTGTGAGCAGCCGCTGAACCGCCGCCCGGGGTCGGATTGGCGGATGCCAGCTCATCCAGGAAGGATGCTTCCGGGGTCGCAGACGCAGTCGAAACAGCGCGCATCATTTGCATCATGCGCTGCTCGAGAATTTGCTCAGCCGAGAAGCCGTCCAACTGCATATACCAGGTGGCGGCGTCATTGAGCGCCTCCTGTGGAATCAACCCGACTAGCTCGGAATGGTGAATGCCTACACCGTAGCGTTCCGCTTCCCGCCGGATCATTTCAACCACCCGTGCCAACTGAGTCTGGCGGTAATTGGTCATGTTCATCGATACCTGCGCGCGGCCTTCCACCAGCACGCCCATTCCTTTTACAAAACGCATCCCGCCCGAGGAATGGCGTACGACCTTGGCAATTTTCTGAGCAATGGATATATCACTGGTGGTCAGATAAACGTTGAAGGCAATTAAAGGCTGGCGGGCGCCAATGACGGTCGCGCCAGCGGTCCCCAGGGTGCTGGGACCGAAGTCCGGTTTGCGCTCCGGGCGCACACTGACCTCTTCTTTAAGCATCTCATATTGACCGCGGCGGATGTTCTCCAGGTTGGTACGTTCAGGCGAAGTCGCAGCTTCCTCGTATAGATACACCGGGATGTTCAGTTCGCTGCCAACACGTTTGCCCAATCGGCGGGCCATTTCCACGCATTCCTGCATGGTGACATCGCTGATAGGCACAAAGGGGACCACGTCCGTGGCACCAATGCGCGGGTGCGCGCCGGTATGTTCATTCAGGTCGATCAATTGCCCGGCTTTGGCAATCGCCTGGAAGGCAGCCTCCTCCACCGCTGCTGGCGCACCGATCAGGGTGATTACCGTGCGGTTGTGATCCAGGTCGGAGTGGCGGTCGAGGATGTGCACACCCGGGACGGATGCGAGCGCGCCCAGGATTTCAGCTACGACCTCGGGTCGGCGGGCTTCCGAGAAATTCGGGATGCACTCAACGATGGGATTCGGCATATTCACCTCAGGGTGATGGGATGGTAATATTATATCCAGAAGTACGCGTTGATGCGGAGGAGGTCACAATGTGCGGACGCTTTACCCTGACTTTGGATCCGGTTGAGCTGCGCCAGGCCTTTGACCTGGGCGAGATGCCGGAGGAATGGATTCCGCGTTACAACATTGCCCCGACCCAGCCGGTCGCGGTAGTCACGGATGCCTCCGCCCGCAAGGTGGATTTTATGCGTTGGGGGTTGGTGCCGTCGTGGGCGAAGGATATTTCAATCGGCAGCAAATTGATCAATGCGCGTGGGGAGACAGTGGCAGAAAAACCGTCTTTTCGCAGCGCCTTTGCCCGCCGCCGCTGCCTGATCCTGGCCGACGGGTTCTATGAGTGGCAAAAGACCGGGACGAAGAGTCCGTCGATCCCATATTATTTTCACCTGGAAGACGGCGGACCGTTCGCTTTTGCCGGGTTGTGGGAGTTTTGGCAGTCATCGGAAGGTGATGGGTTGAAAACCTGCACCATCATTACCACCGAGGCCAATGCCCGGGTCGCTCCGGTCCATGACCGCATGCCGGTGATATTGAACCCGCAAACCTCCTGGGCCTGGCTTGGAGAAGGGTCGGGCGAAGCTCTGGTGAAATTGCTGAAACCATATCCAGCCGAGGAAATGGTCGCATACAAGGTCAGCCGCATGGTCAATGACCCTGGGAAAGATGTAGCGGCGTTAATCAAGCCGCAAACCGAACTGGGGAGCCAGGTATTTTGAAAATGGAGCGTTAAATTCCTTGACCGCTGCCGGGTAGGATGGTAGAATTTCGCTCGTTGCCGCCCCCATCGTCTAGGGGACCAGGACGCAGCCCTTTCAAGGCTAAAACGAGAGTTCGAATCTCTCTGGGGGCACAAAATCCGCGTAAGCGGATTTTTTATTTCTCACCACGGAGACCACAGAGCACACGGAGAAATCCCTTCGTTTTTTATGAGAGGGCAGGCTATGTCGTCCGTGAATGCGAGTGTATTACCTTACTAAGAAGGTACAGAGTACACGGAGCTAAATTCCTCTCCCCTCGGGGGAGAGGTTAGGTGAGGGGTCGCCCGGGCATGCAATTTATTATTTGCCACGGATGCACGGAGTACACCGAGAAACCCATTCTTTTTGGATGAGAGGTCAGGTGAGGGGTCGTCCGGGCAAGCATTAATTATTTACCACGGAGAACACGGAGAAAACCCCTCTTTTTTATGAGAGGTAAGATGAGGGGCCCTTGGTTTCCTGCTTTACCCCAACTTCCCTCCGCAATTCGGACGGAACTTGGCGCAGTGCATTTTGGTGCCGCATTCCGGGCATGTTTAAAATACTCGGCTGCACCATCGCCGTCCCGCATTCCGGGCAGAATTTAGTGTATACCGGGTGGGGTGTTGCAATTGGGGCATTTGGCTATGGATACCACTTTGGCGCGGTAAAAGTTCTTCTGGCATTGGCTGCGATACCACGCGAGCGGCGGGCACCCTTGATCGATTCTGCGATTAAGGCTGGAACAGATTTTATATTCTCCATTGACCCGGCGACCGCGGATTATCCCCATCCCTACAGCCTAAAGCCGAGTGAGAAATGGTGGAAATTCGGCTTTCCGGGGTTTTACGTTACCGATTTGCTGCAACTGGTGGAAGCTATGGCCAGGTTGAGCTGCGGTCAGGATCCGCGTTTGGCCAATGCAATTCATATCATTCAAGATAAACGGGATTCGACCGGACGCTGGAAATTGGAATACGACTACCAGGGCAAAATAAAGGTTGATTTTGGCGAAAAGAATAAACCTAGCAAATGGGTCACACTGCGGACTTTGAGAGCGCTAAAAATGGCCGGTTGCTAACCGAGGGGTCCGTGGACGACCAGCATGAACTCGCCTTTGCGCGGAC
>CALMGN010000083.1 GCA_937863605.1 uncultured Anaerolineaceae bacterium | reverse complement strand
AATAATGGAAATTGGTGCCAGTAAATAATAATTGGTTTCGCAATACTTCATTATACTGCTCTTTTAATCCCTAAACCCCGGTGTTTTATACAACCTGATGCCGCTGCTCTTTCGCAGCAGGAGGTCTCCAGGTGGGACCGAAGCATCCTGAGCTGACCGTGAAGATCAGTTTCCAGCCGAATGGCTGAACATTGCTTCCCTACGGGATGCTGCGCGAACGCTTCGCTCGCAATAACATATTTACTGGAAGGTCAAAATATGAATTGTCAGTCCTGAGGATGTGCTACTCGACGATCCAATTCCCCGCCCGCACTGAAATACGGCGCATGTGAGTGATCTCGCCGCTCACGCCTCCCCGTCCGTCCAGTGTGAGCACTCCAAAGGACGGCGCTGGCCAGGCAGGCGGTGTCACCGCCGCTGAACCCGGATTGAAAAACAGTACCCCGCCCTCAGCCAGGTTGACTACATGGTGGGTGTGTCCAAAAATCATTACATCATGCCCGGGAGTGGTATGCAACAGCAGGCGCTGATAGCGAGCAAAATTGTATCCGACCATAGTGAACTTAAACTTGTCCCACCAGTAGTGCCAAAAACCGCCCATGCCATGTTGCATGGCTATGCATATACCATTTACGGTGAACGACCGTACCCACGGCAGCACACCGGCAAAAGCCCAATCCCGGTTGCCTCGCACTGCCACCACCGGCGCGACCTGCGAGAGATCATTGAGCACAGCCGGGGAACAAATGTCGCCGGCATGCAGAATGAGTTCCACCTGTGCTTCCATTAGCCCGGGGAGAAGATCCGGGTGCAGGCTGCGCGTCCGATCAGGGATATGCGTGTCGGCAACCACCCCTATGCGGCGGACGGTGCTCAACCCTTCAGGCAGCGGGGCATATTCCGGCACGATGATCTCCTAGCCGTTTACAGTATGGTTCAGCATTGCCAGCACTTCCTGCCTGGCCTGGTCTGCGCCGTAAAATTTTACGGTGTGCAGCCCTAAAGCCTGGGCCGCCTGTATGTTTTCATCAACATCATCGACGAAAATCGCTTCCTCCGGCCGGGCACCCAGCTTTTCCAACAGCCAGTGGAAGAATTCCGGCGCGGGCTTTCGCATCCCGGCCTCAGCCGAGAAAATGACCACATCAAAATAGGGGTCGAGGCTGCCCCAGTGTTCGGTGATGTTTGCGCGGGTATCCATCCAGGCGTTACTGAGCAGCCCGGTGCGGACCGCAGGGCGCAGACTGTTAATGAATTGCAGCAGGTCATAGTCCATCCGGTCACCAGCCCACCATTGGTTGATAAAGTTCTCTCGATCTTCCAGCGCCACCCCCAGCTGATCGAGTGCCCAATTCCAGTGCTCAGGTTCGGTTTTCTCGCCACGCTCGGCTTGCTGCGAGGATCCGCTGGCGAAGATGATGTCAAACAACTGGCGCAAAGTAACACCATAGCGCTGCGCCAGCGCCTCGCGCGGAGCCGGGTCAACAGTGCGCAGCAGCACCCCGCCCATATCAAATATGACTGCTTTAATCACGCTTCAATCCTTTGACTTAATAATTACGCACTCGGGCAGAAGGAAATTATTTGACCTCTGCCCGAGCGATTTTTGATCGTGAAATAGTATATCACATGGCTATTTAAGCACTCTTTGAAACCAGCCGATGATTTCTACCCCTTATTGGCTAAATCTATTCCGGGCCGCAACTCTTTCTCAAAGTAGCGGTTTTCATAATCCACGTGCATGCCGGCTTTCTGATAGAGCCGCAGCGCACCGGTGAGGTTTTCGGCATCGACATAAAGACCGACACGGCTTTTCCCGCATTTACCCAATTCATGAAAGGCATTAAGGAGCAGCGCCAGCCCAAGACCATGTTTGCGCCACGGGCGGCGAACGGAGAGAGTGCCTACCCAGCCTGTATTCTGGTCATCAGCCAATGAGATAGCATTGAAGTCGACGGCTACCACGTCATCGCCTTCCAAAACCATATAGCAAACCGATAAATCAGTACCGGGTTCGTTCAGCAGGTAATGTTTTCTGCGTTTGAAGTAAGCTTCAAACGGTTCGGGCATCACCCCGTAATGATCCAGAAAAGCCTCTTGTTCAGCCTGTAAAGCCAGCCGTAAATACGTTTCATCAGACCCGATGGTTCGCAGGGTAAAACCGGGCGGGAAAATTGGTTGCGGGATGGATTCGTCCAGGTCGATCGTCATCCGATAACTTGATCGAGCGTGGAGGAAGCCGCGGTTTTCGAGGAATTCATGTGCGTTTGTCTGGGCTGCATAAGCTCTCATCCCCAGTGTAACCCGCAGACCTGCAGGAGCTTTTGCAAGCTCCTGCGCAGCTCGAGTTTCCAACCAGTCGGTAATTGCAGTTCCAATTCCCTCACCTCTATGCTGCGGGTGTATCCGAACAAAGCCGTATAGGCGCACGTGGGGTTCTGGACCAGCCCAAAAATCTGAGTAACCAAGCGTTTCCCCGGATGGCGAGAGGACGACACAGGTGTCAGTGGCGGGATTGGTCTCCAGAGAATTTAAGTCATTCATAAATTCATCGTATGTGACTATATTGTGTCCGACTATTGCCCTATCCGATGCATTGATCACATCCACAACATCCCGATAATGCTTTTCCTGAACGGCCAGCAAGGTAAGTTCATTGACTTTTGTATTAAGCTCTTCCATTTTTATGCTCCAATAATTCCAAAAAAAGTTGCAGTGCTTTTACTCGAATAGGGTCAATTCACCGTGGCGGTCTGCAGCTGTTCCCACTCGCGGCGCAGGATGCCCATGAACACTTCATCGTAGCGCACCCCGGCTTTGAGCAGGTTGCCATTCAGACGTCCTTCATACTTGAATCCGGCCTTCTCATATGAAGATATGCCGCGCTGATTAATGCTGAACACATCCAATTGGATGCGATTCAAATTAAGGGTGGTGAAACCGTATCGCAGGATGATGCGCATGGCATCAGTGCCGTAACCCTTGCCCCACAACTCGCGTACGCCAATACCAATTCCCACCCAGGCGCTGCCGACCTGCCAATTAAAACCACCCAGGTCGATCATCCCGATCTTGCGGTCGTCATCCAGTTTTTGGATCATAAAAGCATGCATGCCTTCGATTTCTTTTTCGAAGAATTCCTTGGTCAGTTTGAGGTTGTAGCGGTTGGCTGCGCCGGCATCCAACAGCCGTTGGTACTCGCTGTCAACGTTCCATTCCTCGAACAACTTTAGGTCTTCCTCCAAATTCATGGCTATTAAACGCACCAGTTGGCCAGTGAAAATCGGATTGTTCATGATTGCACCTGAGCATTGCGAGTTTTCCACTCGTCCTGCAAGATTTCCATAAAAACGCGATCCCATAACTTGCCGTCGCGGTAAACATTTTCCCGCTGCCGTACCGCCTCGTGAAAACCGGCCGCTTCCAGGCCTTGCTTGACCTCAGGCTCGTACTCCCCGGTCGAAGTGTACATGGAGTAAAGGCCCAATTCTTCCAGCCCATAACGCAATCCCATTTGCAGCGCCTCGGTAAAATAGGCCAGCCGCGTTTCAGCTTCTCCAATGGTCATCTTAAAAAAGGCATAGCGGTTGAACCAGAAGACATGCGGGAACGTCAAAATCCCCAGAAATAAGCCGTCCGATTTGCGGCGCAAGGCGAACAAAAAGAAATTATCCTTTTCGCCCCCCTTCTTTAACTCCTCCTCCCGCTTTTTCTTGACCTCGAACACAGTCAATGGATGCGGCACGCCTTCCCCGTCGATCACGGCTGCGTAGTTGGGATCGTAACTGAAGGCTGCTTCAGAGGCTGCGTCTTTTTCAGGGTCGTACGCCTCCAATACCAGGTTTTCTGATTGAAACAATTGCGTAGTGAATGTCATGGTCCCTCCTTGGCTTTGATTTAGATTGATAATATTTTATGGGTCCAAAACAAGGATATGTGGCAATCTTAGCTAGCGCCGCTAGGCGGCGCTAGCTATAGGGTATTCCACCAGGCAGTGAAAGTGGACTGGCGAGAGCAAACCGGATTCAGTGGAGAGGATATCCATCCATTCCAGCTCGCGGTAGAAATTCCAGAAGTCCGAGTATTGTTCGGTGTTACTGATCAGGTCACGGACGACCGGCACGCACAACCGGTGGAACATGCCTGCCTTCATGTCGCGTTTCATTTGTTGGTAGGCAGGCCGGTGCGCTTCATTCGGTGAATTCACGTCGAGGTAAACCGCAACTAGATTGTATTCCTCATGCTGCTCGCGGATCAGGCAGAGACCGGTGAAGAGGTTGCGTTTGGCCGCCCGGCTATAGGACTGGTTTGCGGGCAAACCACCCAGCACATACAAACCCAACGCCAGAGACGAGCCGGCACGGTCCCTATTCAGATAATCGACGCGGTATCCGCCAAATTTCATCAAGGCTTCAAACATGGTGTCCTCCATCTGAGGAGTCTTACCAGACTTCGAAAAATGTACTGCTTGGTTACGATCGCGCTCCGGGCGCACAACAAAATCACCGTGAGAAAGGGCTGTAGCAGTCATGAGGTTCACTCGCAAAGGTTAAGTCGGACCGAAATACAAAAGCCGCGGGTTTCTTCCTTCTCCCGCGGCTGGATGTTCACATCCATGAACAAAAACAAAACAGCCACGGGTCTGGAGTGCTCCCGCGGCTGCCGGTAAATTCGATGATCAGAAAGTTACCGAGAGAGAGGCGCACTCCGAGAAGGCACAGCTACTCCACCGCCGTCGACGGCAGTGCGTACACTGAGGAGGGTATTGATGAAAAAGATTTTAGCCATTCTCGCGTGCTCCTTTCTTTAGGATAACAGAACAATTTTACAGATATTTACTATTCTTGTCAAGAGTTTAATCCTAATTT
>CALMGN010000082.1 GCA_937863605.1 uncultured Anaerolineaceae bacterium | reverse complement strand
CCGCCGAGTTATACGAGTTGGCTTACCAGCTCAGTCTCCTGGCGCGCCGGCAAATGCAGGCTGCCCTGGCGGCGTACAACCTGACCGCTCCTCAGTATTCAGTCATGAAGTGCGTGCTGTCCCACCACAACAGCATCTCCGTCACAGCTTTGGCCGAAGCCACCCACCAGGTGATGCCCACCATCACTGGCATCCTCAACCGGTTGGAGGAACGCGGTCTGGTCGTCCGCCAGCGCAGTACAACCGACCGCCGCACCCAGCTGATCTCCATCACCCCGCCAGCTGAAAGCATCCTGGCCGAATTCTCGCAACACAACCGCCAGGTGATGAGCGCCCTCCTGGCGGAAATCGGCCCCGTGGAGCGCCGCGTCCTGCTGCAAATCATCCGCACCCTGACGGTAAAATTCGCCCCGTCCATCCCCGTTGACCGTAAAGAGGAACCGTCCCTTGAATAAGAATCGCAATATCGGTATTTTATTTTTTACCCTGGTGGTGATGATGATGGGATTCGGCATGGTAATCCCGATCATGCCGTTCTATATCGAATCGATGGGCGCCAGCGGCACCACGCTCGGCGCGCTGATGGCGAGTTTCTCTGTTGCCCAATTCATCTTCTCGCCCATCTGGGGCGGGCTCTCCGACCGTTACGGGCGCAAGAAAATACTGTTGGTTGGCACTATCGGCAATGGGATTTCGATGCTGTTGTTTGGCCTCTCAACTCAGGTCTGGATGCTGTTCATCGCGCGCGGCCTGGCGGGGATCCTCTCATCGGCCACCATGCCGACCGCCATGGCGTACATCGCTGACAGCTCTGACGAGAAAAACCGCGGCGGCGGTATGGGCATCATTGGCGCAGCCATGGGCGTCGGCATGGTCATCGGCCCCGGACTGGGCGGCTGGCTGGGTGAAATCAGCCTGTCGCTGCCGTTCTTCGTCGCTGCCGGGCTGTCCATCGTCTCCATGCTGCTCATTATGGTCATCCTGCCCGAATCGCTGCACCCGGACAAGCGCACGCTGACCACCAGGGCAAGCGCTCCGCGGTTGAATATTCTGTGGAAAGCCCTGACTGGCCCGCTCGGTTTCCTGATGGCGCTTTCATTTATGGTATTTTTCGCGCTGGCCAGTTTCGAAGGCGTTTTCGGCCTGTACGCCCAGTACCGCTTTGATTACGGCCCGCGCCAGGTGGGCACCGTCATGATGGTGATCGGGGTGGTCTCGGCGGTGATGCAGGGATTGATGACCGGGCCGGCTACCCGGCGTTTTGGCGAGGATAAGCTTATCCGCTGGTCGCTGATCGGCAGCGCCGTCGGGTTTGGGGTGATGCTGTTGGCGCGCACCATGGGAACCATCATACTGACCACCGGGCTGTTCGCGCTTGCCAACGCTATGTTGCGCCCGGCCATTGCATCGAGTATTTCGTATAAGGCCGGCGGCCAGCAAGGGGCAGTGCTTGGGATTAGCAATTCTTTCATGAGCCTGGGGCGCGTGGTCGGGCCGCTGTGGGCCGGCATGCTGATCGATGCCAATGTGATTTATCCGTACCTGAGCGGCGGCGTGGTGATGCTGTTGATCTACCTGGCCAGCCTGTACTGGATGAAACCGGCGGCGTCCGTACCGCAAACCGTGGCGGCCAGCGATTAAGGGCAGGGGTGCCGCCCCTGACAACCACAACCTCCCACCGGTTTACCGAACCTTGCTCCACATCAAGCTGACCGCCGGGAAGCAGTGATAAACTTATAAGGTAAACATTCTCTCCTTAAAGGACATCCTCATGACCGACAAACAACCCGAATGCCTGCACTGCCAACGCACCAGCGACCAGGTGCCTCTGGTTCATCTGGTGTACGCCAGCCAGGATTATTACATCTGCCCGGAGCACCTGCCCATCCTGATCCACGAGCCAAAGAAATTAGCCGGCAAGCTGCCCGGCGTGGAAAACCTGGCAGGGCACCAGCACTAAGCGGCTTAATACGTCACGTTGTTATGATTCGCGTGTCATCCTGAGTGAGCGTTCTTTGCGAAATGAAGGATCTGGTCATTCGGCAAGATTCTTCGCTGCGCTCAGAATGACAACCCCATTCTCAAAGACCAGATCCTGCCAATGCTCCAACGTTACAGCGCGGCCTTGAGCAATGGCCAATTCGACCTTATCGCCAACGCCTGGGTAGTCCCGGCGCTGGTGGTGTCGGATGCCGGCGCCTTGCCCGTCGAAGCCTGAGCCTGCCGAAGCCCGGCACGTTTTCCCGTGACACGCCCCTACCCTCCCGCGATCTTCCACAACTCTTCGGCAAAACGCTGCACTTCCGCCACCGTGTTGTAATGCACCGGACCGACGCGCACCATGCCGCCGTCATCCTCGATGCCAAGGTCCGTGGTGACGTTGAGGGCGTAATAGTTGCCGTCCCAGACGAAAATGCCGCGTTCGCCCAACGCTTCGGCCACGGCGTGCGGGTGCTTGCCCTTGAGCCGGAAGGAGTAGGTTGGTACGCGCTCGTTCAACCGGCTGGCATCCTTCAACCCGTACAGCGTCAGGCCGGGAGTCTCGAGCAGCACATCCAGCAGCGCCTGGCTGACCTCGACCTCGCTGCGGTGCAGCGCCGCCATGCCCTGTTTGAGCCGCAGCCGCCGCCCGGCATAGCGCCCGCTGAAGGAATCCGCCAGGTCAGCCCCAAAGGTCAGGCCGAGCCATTCCAAGTACTCCACCGCGCCCAACACGCCCGCGATCCCCTCGTGATTCTGGGTGCCGGTTTCGAACTTCCCCGGCAGGTGATTGGAGGCCGGGCGCACTTTGTAAGCAAACAGCTCATCGAGCAGGTCGTAGCGGCCGTAGAGCATGCCGGCGTGCGGCCCGAACCACTTGTAAGATGAAGTCACCAGGAAATCGCAGCCCAGCGCCTGTACGTCCACCGGGCCGTGCGGCACATACTGCACCGCGTCCACATACACCAGCGCCCCGGCGGCATGCGCCAGCGGGATAATCTCAGCCAGCGGATTGATGGTCCCCAGCGCGTTGGAGGCGTACCCGACCGCCAGCAGTTTGGGACCGCCTGCCAGCTTCTTGCGCAGGTCATCCAGGTCCAGGGTGCCGTCCTCGGCATGGAAATTGACCTCGCGCACGATGACGCCGCGGTCGCGGGCCGCCAGCACCCAGGGCGAATAGTTGGCGTCGTGATCCAGCCGGGTGACCACAATCTCGTCGCCGGGCTGCCAGCTGCGCGACAGCGAGCGGCTGACATGCAGCGTCAGGGTGGTCATATTGTTGCCGAAGACGATCTCTTCCGGCCGGGCCGCGTTGAGCAGGTCCGCGACCGCTGCATGGGCTTCATCTAAGATCACATCCGATTCCCGGCTGGTGGCAAAGGCGCCGCCGTGGTTGGAATTGTGGCGCAGGTAATACTGGTTGATCCGGTCGAGCGACTGCTGCGCGATCTGCGTGCCGCCGGGGTTGTCGAAGAAGATGTCGGGGCGGTTGAGAGCCGGAAATTGGGCGCGGATGAGTTCGGAATTGTGCTGCATAGGTTGCCTCCAGGTGGGAATGGGAGAATTATAGCGGATCACAGCCTGAACAGCAGGGACACGGAGGTTATGTTTCGCCATTGCGGCCCGGGTCGACACACGGGTCGACCCCTACGCATCCACGTCCAGCTGTAGGGGCGGGTCGCGACCCGCCCGCCCTGCTCCAGCCCGGGTCGACACACGGGTCAACCCCTACGCAACCACGTCCAGCCGTAGGGGCGGATCTGTGTGTCCGCCCGGGCACGACATCACCCGCACCTGCTGCTGCGCAATCCCTCATAGGGAGAGGAATCATGTCCGCTTCGCGGTCTTTGCCGGTACCATCAGCCGCTTCCCCAGCCCTTTGTTCTTGCTCCCTTACCTCTTAAAAATATAGAACATAATTCCTCTAGGAATATCGTCCCGCACCTTAGCAACCTGCCTCCGGGTTGATGGCGGAGATTGATGATGTAATTCCGGGTTGGTCGATGGAATAGGTTGGTCGTTCTATTTGTTAATAAACAGTAAGCAATTCTGCTGAGATATTGAATTGTTTATATATAATAAATTAGCTCGTAATTAGGGGATTGCATATTTGAAGAACGAGAAACAATGTACCTGAAAAATAGTGTGAACTTAATTACCAAGAATTTCTAGAACTGCGAAAAGAAGTGACCGTGAAAGTAATAAGGCAAGGATTTAACCCCCTGGTTTAAGGTTCAATCATCAAAAGGTCGCGCCGGGCTCCTGTCCGAGCGCGCGGGTCGTTGGGCAGCCTCGTCTCTAACATGGTAAATCGCATAAAAGGAGCAAAAGAATGGACACCGTAATTTCAATCCTCAGAGTGATTCACGTAATTACAGCAGTTTTGATGGCTTGGCCGT
>CALMGN010000081.1 GCA_937863605.1 uncultured Anaerolineaceae bacterium | reverse complement strand
TAGAAGGCGGGTTTTCCAGCCAAAGCTTGTAAGAGAATGTCTTCCTTCTCGCGGAAGGACTGCTCGATAGGAATGAGGCCAGAAGCGCCTAACGCGGTTATGACCAGCCGGGAAAGCCGCGGCAGTTCCGAAAAGAAGTTTCCGATGAGTTTGGTCGCCATCCACTGTGCATCTTTTTCAAAAAATTGAGCTTCAGTGGAATCGCCTTCAAATCGTTCGACGAACAACGAAGCCGCCAGTGGCGCGCTGGTTGAGATCGGTGAATCCGGGAAAGCTTGCTCCGGTCGAACCATCATATGCTCGGGTGACCATTTCCGCGTTAGCGCAGCCAATTTTGGGTAGCGGGTGATCCACGGATGGATCAACGTGGTCAAGCTGTGGATCGGTTTTGAGAGTGCCACCGGTACCAACGGCTTGTGTACTTTGCTAAAAAGGTGCGGATAGAGCGAACGATGGTACGGTTTGATGAACATGGGTTTCGCAAAGCCAAGTAAACCAGCCTCGCGAGTGAGAAATGTCCAGTCATCACCCATAAAGGCGTAACCAGGAGACTTGACTAACTTGGACATGGTGCTGGTTTTGCCAGTACCACCCCAGGCAGGCATGAGTATGCCATGCCCTTTGTAATCGACGGTCATGGCGTGCAGCATGGCAGCGCCGTGCTGCACCATCATATGGTCAATCAGAGGCAACGCCATGACCAATAGTTCGCCTTTACCATGCAGGCGGATACCGCCTTCATCCACGAATATTTGCACATCCGTTTTTTCGATGTGCAGTCCAAGGTCGTTGTAGTAAAAATCTGATTCGCCATGGGCTTCGCCATAAGCGCCGTCAATCAGCGGTTCGAAGCTTTCCGAGATGGTCAGGTCAACATGATCGAGCCCACTGGCTATGAACGGGCGAAACATATCGTGAAACATATCCGCAATAGCCGACGAGGCTTCGACGCGGAAGGCACTGACACCATGCAAGTCAAATTCAAGCCATTTTGTGCTTAACCCGTTCAGATGGCCGTTTGATTTTACGACCGGATTAATTTCAACAGTTTTTGTGTTGTCGACTGAGATGGACATTAAAAAAAAAGCTCCTAAAGATTATATTCATTGGTGATCTAACGATAATTTAGGCGAGGCGATCGGTTTGTTTTTGTCTCGCAGCAGCATAAGCCGCCCGGTGAGATAGCCTGCGGTGGTAAAAGCCAGGCCAACAATAATAGCTCCTGCCCGGCCTAAACCGGACCATTTTGCGCGCAAGAATGCATCTTTCAACCCGCGCAGTACGCCGCGCGGGAGGGTTCTAAAGGTGTAGGACTTTTCAGACGAAAGACCGTCCTGAGCACCTACCAGACGCGACACAAGTGCTTTGGATAAACCTTCGGCATAACAGCGGTCAGTAAAATAGCGCAGGTTGGTGCGACTTGCAGGCACCCGGTGGTGAACCTGTGCCCGTGGTTCGTACAGGAAGTGACCCTCGGGTAAAATTTGCTTTGTCCGGATACACAGTTCAGTCTCTTCGCAGCCGGCCGGAAAAGTACCGACCCGCCCGATCTCGCTGCGGAAGCCGCCAACCTGACTGAAAACTTCGCTGCGGAAGGCCATGTTGCACCCGATCAAATTGCGCACCGGACTGGCCTCCTCTGGCATGCCGCGATAGGTACAGCCAACCACCCAGTTGAATTCCTCGGGTAACCAGGCAGGTTGTTTCGTGATCCACCAGGGGATAATCGCGCCGCCGACCCCGAGAACTTGCGGATCGGAAAATCCAGCAGCCAGAAGTTCCAGCCAGTTCGGATCCGCGACCGCATCTTCATCCATGAAGGCAATAACATCCCCATGCGCAACTGCAATTCCGCTATTGCGTGCGCCGGAAAGTCCGCGTTTTTCGCTATTCTCCACAACGGTGAGATCTGGAAACTGAGCCTGGGCGCGTTCAAATAACACCGGGTTGTGGTCAATCGCCAGGATGATCTCGCTGGCAGGTTGCGTTTGTGCGCGTAGGGAATCCACCGCGCTGAGCAGATCGTCCCAACGCTTTTCGGTGTAGGCACAAACAATAACGGAAAATCGGTTCCTAAAAGGATTCATCTTTACTGCCATTTGGCCCCAATCAGGCCGGGATTGCCAGGCGCTCCAATAATTTGATATCGTCCGAGGTAAACTGATTCCCTTGCGGGCGAACCAATGTCAAGATACCCAGGCGGCTGTCATTCAGCGCAACCGGTACAGCGACTGCGGAACGCGGCATATCCTGTTCCCAGGTCCGTGGCAGCCAGCGGGGATCTTCGTTGGTGTTTGCGATCAGCGCCAGCTTGCGGTTTCGCAAGACCCATCCAGCGACACCCTGATCCAAAATTTC
>CALMGN010000080.1 GCA_937863605.1 uncultured Anaerolineaceae bacterium | reverse complement strand
CAGCTGAAGCGGGGATTGGTGGGTTGGAACTAGACTTGAATGTTCACGACAACACAGTTAGCGGCTTTGCGGATGGTTTGGGGTTCTACCAATGTGAGCCCAACAACGAAGCCTGCTCTTACGGGATTTTTTCCTCGATCCGTGCAGTAGGCAATAACCTCACCAACAATGTTGCAGGTATTAACTTTACCGGAGCCATTGATGATCTTATTACTACCATCGAAGTTCATCACAACCGGCTGTTTGGGAATACTACTGGTCTGAATAATCTGACCTATGGGGGCGATATGGTTACCCCTATTCCAATCACGGCGGAAAACAATTGGTGGGGCTGTAATACCGGCCCAGACACCAGCGGATGCGATGCCAGCGACCTCACGGGCTCGGTTGATTTCGATCCCTGGCTGGTATTGACGGCTACCCTGCCCCCTACCCCCATCCAGGCCGGGGATGGCGCCGCTCTGGTTGCCAATCTCAATACGAACTCACTCGACGAGGATACTTCAACAGGCGGATTCTATGTCCCGAATACGACGTCGGCAGACTTCACCGCAGATTTCGGCAACCTGAATCCCGTCAGTTCAGCGTTCGCCCTGGGGTTGGCAAATTCAACTTATACTGCACCAACCTCGGAAACAACGGATCATGTTTGTGTAACCGTTGACAGTGAGGCGGTCTGCTCGGATCTGGTCGTTGAGCCGTTGCCGGTCTTCACCGTCTTCCTGCCATTGATTAATCGCTGATCAATTCCATTGCAAGGAGAGTGTGATCCATCCTCCGGGTACATTTTCCGGAGGATTTTGTTGCTCCGGCGCAACCATATATGACCGAGGTTGCCGTAAAATAGGAGACATATGCCGCGGAGATTAAATTGCCCATTCTGACCCGCTTATGGATTAAGACCGCCCTGGTTTACTTTGTGCTAGCGCTGCTGCTTGGGATTCTGCTGGCAGGTCAGTGCGCCGGGCTAATCCACCTTCCAGTGCAGAGCTTATTCCCGTCTTATATTCATTTCCTGGCGGTTGGCTGGATATCCCAGTTGATCATTGGCGTGGTCTTCTGGATGTTCCCCAAATATACCCAGGCAAACCCGCGGCGCAGCGAAGGATTGGGATGGGTAACCTACATCACGCTCAACCTGGGGTTGCTGCTCCGTTTGGTGGGTGAGCCGCTGCATGCTACCACCAACGCAGCCTGGGCTGGATGGTTGATGGCCGCTTCCGCACTGCTGCTGCTGATCGCTGGTACTGCCTTTGTGATCAACACCTGGGGAAGGGTCAAGGAGAAATAGCATGCCGCGGCTAAGCGCCTGGTTCATCCGCGCCTCGCTCATTTATTTACTAATGGGTTTCACCCTGGGAGCGCTGCTGCTTGCCAATAATGGGGTCGAATTTATGCCGTCAGCCTGGGCATTGCTGCCAGCCCATGTCGAGTTTACGTTGGTCGGCTGGATTGTGCAACTGGCGCTTGGCACCGCGTATTGGATCTTACCGCGCCATACCAATGGCCCAGCGCGTGGCTCGCTCGCCTTAGGTTGGGCGTCCTTTGGCCTTTTCAATTTGGGTATTCTGCTGGCGGCCAGCAGCGGACTACTGCCAGGGACCTTCCAACTGGCAGGTAGAATCTTGCAGATGCTGGCAGCTGGATTATTGGCAGTGCTCTTCTGGCCGCGTGTAAAAGCCTACGGACTATAGCCACCAACAAGATTTGAGGTGCAGCGTGTACGATCAATTCAGTTCCGAGTACGATCGCTTCGTCAATTGGAAGAGCCGCCTGGCATACGAGATGCCGCTGCTTGAGCAGCTATTGAAGCCGCTTCAGCTGCCTGACCGGCTAGTGCGCGTGCTGGATGCCGCCTGCGGCACCGGCATGCATGCCATTGAACTGGCGCGCCGCGGATTCTCTGCCAGCGGCGCCGATTTGAGCCGCGGGATGATCGAACGCGCGCGGCAGAATGCCGGGGCTGCCGGGGTGACAGTACGCTTTGAAGCGGCAGGTTTTGGCAGCCTGGCAGCCACTTTTGGCGCGGTCAGTCAGGATGCAGTGTTGTGCCTGGGCAATTCGTTGCCGCACGCGGTCAACGCTGCTGATCAAGCGGCTGCGCTGGCTGATTTTGCCGCCTGCCTGCGGCCGGGTGGACGGCTCATCATCCAGAACCGTAATTTTGACAAAGTGATGGCATCCCGCGAGCGCTGGATGGAACCGCAATCCCAGCGCGATGGCGAAGGCGAGGTGGTTTTCCTGCGCTTCTACGATTACCGCCCGGACGGGTTGATTGATTTTAATATCGTCACCCTGCGGCGCGTTGAATCAGGCTGGCAGCAGTCCGTGACCACCACCCGGCTTTACCCGCTGCGCCAGGCAGAACTGGCCGCCGGTCTGGCACAGGCAGGATTTGGTGCGGTGCAAACCTTTGGCTCCATGGACGGCAGCCCCTACCAACCTGAAACCAGCGACAACCTGGTGGTCTCCGCCACATTGAAATGAATGAATAAATTTGCCCCTTTCCAATTTAGCTGTTGATGTTCGCATGAATAATATCCGTCCCGCGACCGAGCAAGACGCCAGAGCCATCCGGGTCTTGATCCGGCAGGCGAGGATCAATCCCATGGCGCTCGACTGGCGGCGATTCCTGGTGGTGGTAGGCGAGCAGGGCCAGGTCATTGGCTGCGGTCAAGTCAAACCGCACGCCGACGGCACGCGCGAGCTGGCATCATTGGCAGTTGTCCCCGATTGGCAGCGCCAGGGAATTGGGACCTCCATCGTCATGCGGTTGTTCGCGGAGAACCCCTTGCCGCTCTACCTGACCTGCCGGGCATCGTTGCAGACCTATTACGAGAAGTTCGGCTTCCAGATTGTGCATCCGGCCGATATGCCCCCATACTTTCACCGCATCTGGACCATATTCAATGCTTTCGGGCGGGTCCTGCACTTCAGCGAAGCACTGCGGGTGATGATGAAAAAGGCATAAATTAAATATCGACTCAATAATTCATCCCTAAACAATTTCTGTTAAAATTTTGGACAGATTTTATCTGATACAATTATTAGGCTATCAAAATTATCTCGGAGGGCACATGAGTACACCTCGTTCAGTTTTAGCATCCATTGACCCGCAGAT
>CALMGN010000079.1 GCA_937863605.1 uncultured Anaerolineaceae bacterium | reverse complement strand
GGTTGCAACTCCCTGCAATGCTCTCCGTATATCTGAATACAGGAAATTCGTGGGCCATTCCGATACCTCGTACCCTTCGCGTCCTTTGCGTCCTTTGCGTTTTAATGTCGAATGTCGCTGGGAACAACGATTCGATGCTGCCCGAATAGCGGGCAGATACACGGGTCTGCCCCTACAATTGCCTTCTCGGTAGGGGTCGACCCACGTGTCGACCCGCAGATCCACCGATTGGAAATCTATTTCGCCATTCAATCCCATACCTGAGTTTCCCTGAGATTAAATGACCTTTGTCAATAGTTTTGATGGATAATAAATGTTACACTACTGAACATTGGAGGGTATCTATGCGCGCTGGAAAAATTATTGCTTACATCGCAGGTTCGATCCTGGTCTTATTTGGCGTTCTCCTCGTCCTGGGCTCTACCGGTGATCAGGGATCCGTCGGCTGGATTGTCTTCGGGATCATCATCGGTGTTGTTGGTTTGGTGATGATCTTCCTGGCAAGCCGCACCTCCTCCAAACCAGCAGACAAAAACGTCACGCTCAATATTGACCTTCCCGGTAATGTCAACATGGATACCCTCAGCTGCCAGGCGTGCGGGGGTCCGCTCAAACCTGAAGATATTACAATGGTCGCTGGAGCACCGGTCGTCACCTGTCCTTGGTGCCACACAACCTACCAATTAACCGAAGAACCTAAGTGGTAACTTTATAACTTTTTCAGGGAGGTGCTTGATGCACAGGATTCGGGGTGTTCTCCTGCTGCTAATCGCGCTGATCATGCTGGCAATTCCCTCGCCAGCCCTGGCGCAAAATTACTCTTTTCAAATTCCGATTCAAAATGTCAGCGTTTTTGTCAATTCAGACGGGACCATCAGCCTGGATTATGTGATCACGTTTGCCAACGAACCAAACGCTGACCCGATCGACATTGTCGATATCGGTATGCCGAATTATTCCTATGAATTGAACACCATCAGCGCCACCATCGACGGTGTGCCGGTTGTCCGCATTGCCGACTCCGAATTTGTCCAACCGGGGGTTGAGATTCATCTTGGATCCAATGAGATCCTGCCCGGACAAAGCGGAACGCTGCACGTGCAGGTGGGCGTGGTACGCAATGCGCTAGGAGCCGGCTCGCAGGAAGAAACTGAACCGTATGCCAGCCTGGTGTTCACCCCCAACTGGTTCGATTCCAGTTTTGCCCGCGGTCAAACCAAATACACCTTCAGCCTCATCCTGCCGCCTGGTATGGAACCTGAGCAACCGCGCTATTTTACCCCGTCCAGCAATTGGCCCGGCATCGACGAACCGGTCTCCAGCTACGATGATCAGAACCGGGTGGTATACACCTGGACTGCGGACAACGCTGACGCCTCGACCACATACAAATTTGGCGCCAGCTTCCCCATGGCGCTGGTTCCCGCTGAAGTAGTAGTAGCAACTGAAACCCCTAACACCCGCACCATCCCCTGGGACTCGTTCTTGCCCTGCATTTGTTTTGCAGCCATTGCCGCTTTGATCGTCGCCAGCGGAATTTTTGGAGCCAAAGCCGCTGAAAAACGCAAATTGCAGTACCTGCCACCCAAAATTGCCGTTGAAGGCCACGGCATCAAGCGTGGTTTGACCGCGGTCGAAGCGGCTATCCTGATGGAGCAGCCGCTGGACAAGGTCATGAGCATGATTCTATTCAGCGTGCTCAAAAAAGGCGCTGCCACTGTCGTCACCCGCGACCCGCTCAAGCTGGAAATCACCCGCCCGCTGCCTGAAACCCTGCAGCCTTATGAGGTGGATTTCGCCAAGGCATTCGAAACCGAGGAGAGTGCCGCCCGGCGCCGCGACCTTCAAAACGTGACGGTTGGCCTGGTCAAATCAATCTCTGAAAAGATGAAAGGTTTCAGCCGCAAAGAAACCATCGATTATTACACCGCGATCATGGAAAAAGCCTGGGCCCAGGTCACTGCCGCTGACACCCCCGAGGTTAAATCCGAGACCTATGAGCAGGTGATGGACTGGACCATGCTCGATAAGGAATGGTCTGGGCGCACCCAGCAAACTTTTGGCCCACAGCCGGTCATCGTGCCGACCTGGTGGTGGCGTTTTGACCCTGCCATGCGTACCGGTATGTCCGGTGCAGGCGGCGGTATGGCGACCACCTCATTGCCGTCGTCCAGCCCAAGCGGCGGAGGACTCACCTTGCCCAAACTGCCAGGCTCGGATTTTGCCGCGTCGATGGTCAATGGTGCTAAGGAATTCTCGACCAGCGTGGTCGGCAACCTGACCAGCTTCACCGACACCATCACCAACCGCACCAACCCGGTGCCCAAGACCACCTACACCCGCTCTGGCGGATCAGGCGGCGGGGGCGGCCGCTCGTGTGCCTGTGCTTGCGCCTGCGCTGGCTGTGCCTGCGCCTGTGCTGGCGGTGGACGTTAATCGGGATATCAATTAATGGTAAAACGCATTTCGAACCTGTTCCCACGTTTTTTAATGGGCGGCGGCGCCCAGGTACCGGGCTTGCCCAAGGCCGGTGTTTACCACTACAACCGGGAAGACCGCGGCGGTAAAGCCCGCATCCATTTGCGCCTGGAGTCAGATGGACACGGGTTGCTGTTGGTCAACGCTAACCGCGCCTTTCACCTGAACCCTACCGCCGCGCTGATGGCCTACCTGGCACTGGAGAAAATCCCCCAGCCGACCGCTGTACGCGCCATCACCCGCCAATTCAAAGTTCCCGGCGAGGAAGCGCTTCTCGACTATGCGCAGTTTCTGCCGCAATTGGACGAACTCACCGCTCCCGACGGCGCCTGCCCGGTGCATGAGCTCGATTTAGAGGTGTTGGCGCCTTTTTCGCAACACCCCTCAGCGCCCTACCGCATGGACCTGGCACTGACCTACCGCTGCAACAACAACTGCCCGCACTGCTACAATGCCCGCCCGCGCACCTTCCCCGAGATGGATACTGCCGCCTGGAAGCGCACCCTCGATCTTTTGTGGAAAATCGGCATCCCGCACATCGTCTTCACCGGCGGCGAGCCTACCTTGCGTCCTGATCTGCCTGAACTGATCGCCCATGCCGAAGGGCTGGGCCAGATTACTGGCATTAATACCAACGGGCGCAAGCTGAAAGACCCGGCGTTCGTCCAACAACTGGTGGACGCCGGCCTTGATCATGTGCAAATCACGCTCGAGTCGCATGACCCAGCCATACACGACGCCATGGTCGCCCCCCACGGCGCCTGGCAGGAAACTGTCGCCGGGCTGCGCAATGCGCTGGCAACCCGCCTGTTCGTCATGACCAATTCCACCCTGCTGCAGGCCAACGCTCCGTATCTGTCGCAGACGCTGGACTTCCTGGCCGAACTTGGCGTGCCGACTGTCGGACTGAATGCTCTGATCTACTCCGGACGCGGCTCGAAGGTCGGCACCGGCCTGCCCGAGTCCGCCCTGCCGCCGCTGCTGGAAATTGCCCGCCAGAAGACCGACGCCGCCGGCCAGCGCTTGATCTGGTACACCCCCACCCAATACTGTAATTTTGACCCGGTGCAAATGGAACTGGGCGTCAAAGGCTGCACGGCAGCGCTCTACAACATGTGCATCGAACCCGACGGCTCGGTGCTGCCCTGCCAATCTTACTACACAGCGCTCGGCAATATCCTCACTGACCCCTGGGACAGCATCTGGAATCACGACCTGGCGCTCAGCCTGCGTGAACGGCGCAACCTGCCCACCGAATGTAACTCCTGCGCTCTACTGGCTGAATGCGGCGGGGGCTGCCCGCTGGCACGAAACGAAGAAACCGTTTTCACGCCTGTTTAGCGTTCAATTTTCACCGCCTCGGATGGAGGAAAGAAAAATGGATAAAATTCGCAGTTATTTCGACCGCTATTTCACCCGGCAGACGCCCCTTCCTCCTGGCGTGCATCACTACCAGTCGCCGCCGGACGTTCCAGTGCCTTTCCGTCTGCACCTGCGCATCGAGGAGGGCGGCGAAGGTATTTTGATCATCAACGCCTCGACCGTCCTCCATCTTAATCAAACCGCGACCGAGTATGCCTATCACTTACTGCGCCAGACTCCGCCCGGCGAGGTAGCCGCCGGAATCAACAAACGCTACCGGGTGCCATTCTCGGATGCGATCCGGGATTTTCAGGATTTCTCACGGCGCATCGCTACGCTGGTAGAGACGCCCGACCTTGACCCGAGCATTTACCTTGATTTCGAGCGCACCGCTCCGCACACGCAAAAGTTTTCAGCACCGCTGCGTCTGGATTGCGCCTTGACCTATGAGACCTCCGATAAGGGTCAAGTTGCCGCCGCCCCGCTCGACCGCGTGCGACGCAATTTGACCACCGTGGAATGGATCACCATTCTGGACAAAGCCTGGGACGCCGGCATCCCGCATGTGATTTTCACCGGCGGCGAGCCCACCCTGCGTCCCGACCTGGTGGACCTGATCACCCATGCCGAAAAGTTGGGCATGGTCGCCGGGGTGCTCAGCGACGGACTGCGCTTCTCTGATACCGGCTACCTGCACACCGTACTGCAGGCCGGGCTCGATCACCTGATGCTGGTTCTGAATCCTGCCGAAGAGCAGTCCTGGGAAGCGCTGCGCGATACCCTGGCTGAAGATTTGTACGTGACCGTCCACTTGACGGTCACGGAACACAACGCTGCTGAAATCCCTGCCATCCTGGAACGCCTGGCCGGGTTGAAAGTTCCCTCCCTGAGCTTGAGCGAGACTTCCGGCGCATTAAAATCCGTTTTGGAATCAGCCCGCGAACTTGCCGCCCACCATCAAATTCAGTTGGTCTGGGATTTGCCGGTGCCTTATTCGCAGCTTAACCCGGTAGCGCTCGAATTGCAGGAGGTTGGCGAGCATATTGCCGGTGCTGGCCGCTCCTGGCTTTATGTCGAGCCGGATGGCGACGTGCTGCCGCGTCAGGGCCTCAACACCATCCTCGGCAATCTGCTGAACGATCCCTGGGAGCAAATCTGGTTGCGCGCGCGCGAAGTCGCACCGGTCTAGGTCAACCTGTGGACTGGCACGCCCGCTATACCCAGCAGGCCAACTGGACCGCCCAGACCCGCCGTTATCTTTACGAAAAAGCCGGCCTCTCCAAAACCGCCCGGGTGCTCGAACCCGGCTGCGGCACCGGTGCAGTGCTGGCGGATTGCCCCGCTGGAAATCTCCACGGGTTGGACTGGGATGCCCAGCTTTTACATGTCGCGCGTCGAACGGTCCCGCGCGCCCGCCTGGTATGCGCCAACGCAGTTTCCCTGCCGTACGCCAACGCCAGCTTTGACGCTTGCCTGACGCATTACTTTCTACTGTGGGTGGATGCAGCCCGCGTGATGGCCGAGATGCGGCGCGTCACTCGTCCCGGCGGCTTCATTTTTGCGCTGGCCGAGCCAGACTACGGCGCGCGCATTGACTGCCCGGCCGAGCTGACTGAAATTGGCCGCCTTCAGGGAATGGCGCTCGAACGGCAGGGCGCCGACCCGCGCATGGGACGGAAATTGGCCGGTATGTTTACCGCTGCCGGGCTGCAGCAGGTCGCCTGCGGCGTCATGGGCGGCGAATGGAGCGCCCATTCTCAGGAAGACGGCTGGGACCTGGAGTGGGCAGCATTGGAAACCGACCTGGCCGGCAGCCTGCCGCCAGAACGCCTGGCCGAGCTGCGCCGCATCGATGCCGCCGCCTGGCAGCACGGTGAACGCATCCTGTTCGTCCCCACCTTCTACGCCATCGGCTGGGTGCCGGAGTAGTATTCCTCTCCCCGCTGGGGAGAGGTAAGGTGAGGGGTCTATCTTCTAGTAGCCCGTCCTATGTTTTGCAAACCAAAAATAGGGTTGCACAAATTCCGCATGTGGCTTATAATTTCGCTCGCAATTCGGGGCGTGGCGCAGTCCGGCTAGCGCGCTTGCATGGGGTGCAAGAGGTCGGAGGTTCAAATCCTCTCGCCCCGACTTGTAAACAAATGCTGTAGGGAACGACGCCCTCGTCGTTCCTTTCGGTTTAAATGTCGGAAGTTCTCCCCATCGAGGGGATTCTAAAATCCTCTTGCCCCGACTTGTTCAAAAACGATCTTGCGGTCGTTTTTTATCATTCTAATGTCTCCCCTAAAAACCAAGTTTTTGAGGTCGCGATCCATGCACACCCGAACGAAGAGTGGTGGAGACAGTGCCCTGCCCACAGGTCCCTCTCCCGGATGGACACCGGGACGGTGTGCGAGGGAGCGAGCGGTCTTCGTGAAGAGAAGGACCCCGTTGCCAACCGTCGAGTTGCTTCGGGTGAATAACCAGCCCACCCTGACATCACACACCGCAGACAGCATGACAAAATCAAACTTGGTATAATGCAACCACTATGGGTACTACACTCTCTCGCCGCGCTTTCCTCAAGCTGCTGTCCGCGGCCGGTCTGACCGGGCTGGGCTTCCGCCCCTTTTCCGGTGAGGACAGCAACACCACCGCCAATGACATCGCCCGGGTGACTGTGCGCTCAGTCTCCGTTTACGCGCGCCCCACCGACAAAAGTCAAATCCTCTTCCAGCGTTACCGCGACGAGCTGGTCAATATCTACTACGAAGTCATTGCTGATGAAGGCCCGGCTTACAACCCGGTCTGGTACCGCGTCTGGGGTGGCTACATGCACCGCGCCAACCTGGTGCGCTCCCAAATCACCTATAATCCGGTCGCCGAATCCATCCCCGAGACCGGCCAGTTGGGCGAGGTCACCGTCCCCTTCACCCAGGCCATGCGCTATACCGGCTCGCAGGGCTGGGAAACGCTCTACCGCCTTTACAATTCTTCCACGCACTGGGTGCACGCTGTGGAGGAAGGCCCGGATGGCGAACCCTGGTATAAGTTGATCGATGAACTGCTAGGAGTGGCCTACCACGTGCCAGCTATGCACCTGCGCATGGTGCAGCCCGAGGAATTCACCCCCATCTCGCCGGACGTGCCGCAGCACAAGAAAAAAATCGAAGTCATCATCGGGCACCAGAAGATCATCTGCTACGAAAACGATGAGCCGGTGTTCGAGACCAAGGTCTCGACCGGGCTGGATTACTCGCCTCCCGGCCAGTTGCCCTGGAACACACCTAAAGGCAGCTACCACATCTTTTCCAAGATGCCATCCAAGCACATGGGTGACGGCCGGCTGAGCGGCAATCCCGAGGATTACGAACTCCCCGGCGTCCCCTGGACGACGTTCTTCGAGACCAGCGGGGTGGCTTTCC
Source organism: uncultured Anaerolineaceae bacterium (assembly GCA_937863605.1). Classification (GTDB taxonomy): domain Bacteria; phylum Chloroflexota; class Anaerolineae; order Anaerolineales; family Anaerolineaceae; genus Bellilinea. The sequence goes on along the minus strand of CALMGN010000079.1, from coordinate 6,855 downwards.
ACGGCACCTATTGGCATGATGATTTCGGCACGCCGCGCAGTCACGGCTGCGTCAACATGCGCTCCGAAGAAGCCAAATGGCTCTTCCGCTGGGTTACCCCGGTTAACGCCCCGGAGACGGTGGAACAGCGCGGCTACGGCACGCTGGTGGTTGTCAGTTAATCAGCCGTTAGCTGAGCCTGCCTGCACTGAGCCTGCCTGCACTGTGTCTGCCTGCACTGAGCTGCCTGCACTGAGCTGCCCGCACTGAGCCTGCCTGCACTGAGCTGCCCGCACTGAGCCTGCCTGCACTGAGCCTGTCGAAGTGTCGAAGTGTCGAAGTATAGAAGCCCGGTGCCTCAGCTTAGCCTAGGGTTTTGGCTGTTCCTGATCCACAAATTCCGAAAATACCTGGTTGCCAAGCAGCCATCCGCGCCGGGTCAGCCGCAGGACGTCGTTTTCGCTGCCAGCCCACTCTAATAGCCCCACTTTTTGCAGATACTCGATTTGACGGGGAAACGACTGGCCTAACTCGACCCCAAAGCGCTGCTGAAAGCCGTGGTTCGAGACCCCCTCCTCCAACAGCCGCAACCCGACCATCATGTGCTCCTGCATCGCTGTCCAGCGGTCAATCTGCACAACCGACTCAACCGCGGCGCCAGCAGGAAAACGACCTGCCTGGCGTGTATTGATGTTCTGGATGTAAGCCCGCACACCGCGCAGATTCGCCGTGCGCGCCCCGTTGACATAGCCGTGCGCGCCAGCCCCCAGACCCAAATATGGCAGATTACGCCAGTATTGCAGATTATGTCGGCAGGCCAGCCTGCCATTCGCGGTGTCCTGTCCCCAGTTGGAGATCTCGTAATGCCCGTATCCGGCCGCTTCCAACCGGTCGCAGGCCCATTCGAACATGTCGGCCGCCAGATCGTCGTCGGGGGTGCTGACCAACCCCCGCTCCAGCCAGTGCCGGAAAGGTGTGCCGTGTTCGATGGAGAGTGCGTACAGTGAAAAATGTTCCGGCTGCAGGGCAATCGCCGTTTCAAGCGTTGCCTGCCAGCGCTCAAGCGGCTGGGCTGGCAGCCCATAGATCAAATCCAGGTTAAGATTGTTGAAACCCGCCAACCGCGCCCATTCCACCGCCCGGATGACATCCACGGTGTCATGCTGGCGCTCCAGCAGCATCAAGTCCACAGCGTTGGCCGATTGCATCCCCAGGCTGATGCGGTTGAAACCCGCCTGGCGCAGAGCGCGCAGCGAGTTTAGTGTCACCGTACCCGGGTTAGCCTCCAACGTGATCTCGGCGTCGGGGAGCAGGTCAAAATGCTGCGCGCAGGTTTCCAGCAGTAAGGCCAGGTCTTCCGCCGGAATCAGGGACGGAGTCCCGCCCCCCAGGAAGATGGTATGCACCGGCAATCGTTCACCGGCTGCCTGCCCGGCCCAGGCGGCTTCACGCCGCAAAGCAGCCATATATTCGGGGATTAACCCATCCAGTCCAGCATAGGTGTTAAAATCACAATAACTGCAGCGGTGGCGGCAGAATGGGATGTGAATGTATAAGCTGGTCGGTTCGGCCATGTCCGTAGCATAACACAAACCCGGCGGTCGGGCAAAACCGCCAAATCCCTTGACGAATTTCAGGTATGTTATAATTCGCAGCGCCGGGGGTAGTACCCCGGTTCACTATTGACCAAGCCTATGAGCCCAGAAGATACCTCACAAAAAACAAAAATTTGTCCTACCTGTGGCACTCGCTTAGCCGAAAACGCCACCCGTTGTCTGGTTTGCGGACGCTCCTTCACAGTCGGGGATAGTAAAGAAAAAAAACCCGCTGCCGCTGCCTCGGTGCAAAGCCCCAAATTGCCCGAAGTCACCCTCTCGCTGCCCATCGCGATCGGTTTGATATTCCTGATCCTGGCGATCGGCGCCGGGACGGTGTTTGGCGTGCTGCGCGGCACCGGTCAGGTGGTCGAACCCACTGTGACCCCTACCCTGACCCAGACCCCAACCGTCACCATGACGCCTACCTCAACCGCCTCTCCAACCATTGAATTCACCTGGACGCCGCTGCCGCCAATTGAATATACGGTCGCCTCTGGCGATAACTGCATTACGATCGCGGTGCGGTTCAATGTTTCGGTCAACAGCATTATCACCACTAACAACCTGTCAGCGGCTTGCGACACATTGAGCCCTGGTCAGAAGCTGATGATCCCCCAGCCCACACCCACCGCGTCACCAGCGCCCACGCAGACGCTCAGCGCTGCCGATGCCACCGATACTGCCTGCCAGAAGGTTGAATACGATGTCCAACCGAATGATACATTATTCGGAATTGCAAGTGCCTACAATGTCTCCATGGAGGCAATCCAGAATTACAACGGTCTGGCATCGGATGTCGTGTACGAAGGGATGCCGTTGATTATTCCTTTGTGCGAACGCCTGCCAACCGCCGGTCCGACCCCAACCCCCACCAACCCGCCGCCTTATCCCGCGCCAAACTTGCTGCTGCCGGCTGACGGTGCAGTCTTCACTGCCGCCAATGACAGTATCACCTTGCAGTGGGCTGCAGTCGGTACCCTGCGCCAGAATGAGGCCTACGCGGTGACAGTTGAAGATATCACCGAGGGCAAGGGCCGTAAGTTGACGGAATACGTCACCGACACCAAGTTCATCGTACCCGTGAGCTTCCGTCCCATTGATACCATGCCGCATGTGCTTAAGTGGTTCGTTGTGCCGGTACGCCAAATTGGCTCCTCAATGGACGGCAAACCGATCTACGAACCCTCTGGTGTTTCGAGTGCGGCCCGCACCTTCGTCTGGTGGAGCTCTGGAGCTGCAACAACCCCAACCCCATAGTCTTGATCGTTGCAACCAAAAAGCCGCTCAATCGAGCGGCTTTATTTTTCGATGGGATAGGAAATCTTATTTCTCGACAGCAGCTGGTTCCAGGCTGTGTTCTTCCAGGAAGCGCCCGGCCTGAATGGCCGCCGCTGCGCCCATCCCCGCAGAAGTGACCACCTGGCGGTAATGCGAGTCCATCACCTCGCCAGCGGCATATACGCCGGGGATGTTGGTTGTCATGGTCAGGTCAGTCTTGATATAACCTTTTTCATCCATGTCCAGTTGACCCTTGAAGATCTGGGTGTTGGGTGTATGCCCGACAAAAATGAACACCCCGTCAGCGGCAAAGGTTGTTTCCGCGCCGGTGATCACTTCGCGCAATTTCAAGCCTTGCACGCCGTTTTCGCCAAGAATTTCCTCAACGACAGCGTTCCAGATAAAGTTGATCTTCGGATTTTCCTTCGCCCGGCGCTGCAAAATGGCTCCAGCGCGCAGTTCGTCACGACGGTGGATGATGGTAACCGAGGATGCGTAGCGCGTAAGGAACAAGGCTTCTTCCAGGGCGCTGTCACCGCCGCCAACAACCGCCAATTTCTTCTCTTTGAAAAACCAGCCGTCGCAGGTAGCGCAGTAGGATACACCGCGCCCAACCAGCAGGTTTTCTCCCGGAATGTTCAAATGATTTGGGCTGGCCCCTGTGGTCACGATGACCGTCTCCGCCAGGATTTCTTTTCCGTAAGTTTTCACCACGAACGGCCGCCGGCTAAAATCAACCTCGGTCGCCATTTCGTATTCAAATCTGGCGCCAAAGCGCTCGGCCTGCTTCTTGAAAAGTTCACCCAGTTCCGCTCCGCCAACCCCATCAGGAAAACCCGGATAATTTTCAATGGTGAAGGTCAGCGAGGCCTGCCCACCCAGTTCGGTGCCAATCAGCACCAGCGGGTTCAACTCTGCGCGTGCAGCGTACAGCGCCGCGGACATTCCTGCCGGACCAGCCCCCAGAACCAACACTTTTTCAACTTTTTTCTCAGCATTAGCCTGTGGCTCAGCCCCAGGCGATTTAAGATTATTTAATCGTAATTCCATGCATTGACTCCAATAAAATTATTTTGGCTATTAATAGGATGCGATTCAGCCGAAAAAGTTACACCAGGCGGCGCTATACCGTAGCCTTATCCGCAATTTCCAGCGCCTGGTCGATCACGGCAAACCCTTCGGCCAACTGCTCCGGGGTGATGATCAACGGCGGCAGCAGCAGCAGGGTATGCCAGTGGATGGACATGAAAATGCCGTGATCCAGCAAGTATTTTTTGACCGCGGCCATGGTGGCATTGGTTTTGTTCCAGGGGGATAGCGGCTCGCGGGTGGTTTTATTTTTAACCAGCTCGATAATGCCAAATAGCCCAATCGAGCGCACCTCGCCGACCGAGGGATGTCGTTCCACCAGTTCGGCCAGCATGTCCGCCATGACTTTGCCGGTCTCGCGCGCTTTTTCGATCAGGTGATCCGCCTGTATGACGCGGATATTGGCAATCGCGGCTGCCAGGGACACCGGATGTGCGTTGAAAGTCAGGCCGCCTTCATAGACCCGGTCGTCGAACGCCGCAGCGATTTCTGGTTTCATCGCCACGCATCCCAGCGGCGCGTAAGCCGAGGTCAGCCCCTTCGCCATGGTGATCATATCCGGGACAACGTTCCAGTGATTGACCGCGAACCATTCACCCGTGCGTCCAAAGCCGCTCATGACTTCGTCGCTGATCATCACGATCCCGTAGCGGTCGCAGATGGCGCGCACGCCTTGCAGGTAACCTTCTGGTGGGATGATGACACCGTTGGTACCGGTAACTGTTTCCATCAAGATAGCAGCGATGGTATTCGGATTCTCATACTGGATGATTTCTTCCAGGTGGTTGAGGTAATCGCGGGTGAATTCCTCCTCGCTGAGCTCTGGCCTGCCCTGGTGGAAAGTTGACCGGTAGCGGTAGGGATCCAGGAAATGCACCACACCGGGCATCAAATCGGGTTCCCAGGCTGTGCGGCGCGGGTCGCCGGTCAGCGCCATCGCTCCCGCAGTCGCACCGTGGTAGCTGCGGTAGCGGGTCAAAATTTTATGGCGCCCGGTGTAACCCCGCGCCAGCTTGACCGCGTTCTCATTAGCGTCCGCGCCGCCTAACGTGTAAAGAAATTTTGTCAGTCCCGGAGGAGTCACCTCAGCCAACAGCTGTCCCAATTCGGCCCGGGCGCGGGTCGCCATACCCGGGGCGGCAAAGGGCAGCTCGCGTATCTGCTGCACCATCGCCTCGATCACCCGTTCGTCTCCGTGCCCGATATTGACGCACATCGTCATGGAATTAAAATCCAGGTAACGTTTACCACTTGCGTCCCAAAAATAAACGCCCTTGGCACGCGTCACGGGGATGGGACTGACCTTGCCCTGAGCGGACCAGGTCCAAAAGCTGTGTTCAAGCGAGAGCGGTAAGATTTCGTCGTCGTTGATGGGTGACATAAATCCTCGGGGAGAATTTTTCATTCTGGTAGCTTTACTGTACTGGTGGAATCCTATCATAAAACCCCCCAGCCAACCCGATTCTTAAGGCAGCAGGACGGTTGTGCTATAATCGGCGCATCCTCTATCGTAGGAACCTTATGCCAGCATCCCGGCGAGATACATCCCTTCCTGACAGCCCGGCGCATTGCCGCGCTTGCGACCAAGGCGTTTTCCATCCGCAAGCCCTGGTTGGTCTGCGGCATTTCAACGCTGGAGAATATTTCGAAGCCCATGAGGCGCTCGAACTCGCCTGGCGTGAGGACAACAGTACCATCCGCGACCTCTACCGCGGGATTCTACAGGTAGCGGTGATGTATCACCATATCCTCCATCAAAACTTTCGCGGCGCGATCAAGGTTTTCCACCGCTGCATGCCCTGGCTGGAACCCTTTCCCGCCAGTTGCCGCGGCGTCGATGTCGAAAGCCTGCGCCGCAACTGCCAGGAAGTGTATGACGAACTAGCCCGCCTTGGTCCGAATGGAATCAACCGCTTTGACCGCTCTTTTCTACGTCCCATCCAGTTTTCGCTGCCATAGGAGAATCTACCTGCATGAATGATGACTTACCACTCCTCGGCAAGGTGGCGTTGATCACTGGCGGCGGACGCGGTATCGGAAAAGCCATCTCGCTGCGGTTGGCGCAGCTTGGCGCGGATATTTTCATCAATTACGTACGCAACCAGGCGCCGGCTGAAGAAACTGCCGAGGCTGCCCGATCGATGGGTCGCCGGGCGGCAACTTTCCGGGCGAATGTCGGCAAAGTCGAAGATATTCAGCGGTTGTTCGATCAGATCGAAAGCGAATTTGGCGGGTTGGATATTTTTATCAGCAACGCTGGCTCCGGATTCAACCGGCCTGCCATGCAGCAAAAAGAAACCGGCTGGGACCACACCTTGAACGTTAATGCGCGTTCGCTGCTGTTCGCTTCCCAGCGTGCCGTCCCGCTCATGGAGACCCGCGGCGGAGGCAACATCATCGCCATCACCAGCCCGGGTTCGCAGCGCGTCCTTCCCGATTACGTGGCGGTTGGCGCCTCCAAAGCCGCTTTGGAAGCCCTGGTGCGCTACCTGGCAGTCGAACTGGCGTCCAAGAACATTGTGGTGAATGCCGTATCACCGTCGATTGTCGAGACGGATGCTCTCAAACATTTCGCGTCGCTCTCGGACCCCGAAGTGCTCACCCGCGCGATAGCCAATACTCCTGCTGGCCGCCTGGTACAGCCTGAGGACGTTGCCGGGGTAGTTGCGTTTCTGTGTTCGTCAGACGCCGCAATGATTCGCGGGCAGGTGATTGTTGTGGACGGCGGCTTGACACTGCTGACGCGCGGCTAATTTACTTTCAGCCCCACAAATTACTGCTGGATGAGCACAGTACGCGCCGGTGCGCCGTCTGATCCGCCCAGCTTGAGCGGCAGGCAGACTAATTGATATACACCCGCTTTGACCTGGCTGAGGTTTACGCCTTCTAAGACCACAATTTTGGCATTTAG
>CALMGN010000078.1 GCA_937863605.1 uncultured Anaerolineaceae bacterium | reverse complement strand
ACCATTCCCCGCATCGCCCTGGTCGATTTCAATAATGACTGTGTCAACGACTCGGTAGCAGTTTGCAAAGCAATGTTCGATAAGTACCGCTCTTTACTGGAAGCTGGCGAGGCCGAAGAGGCCCAGCGTTACATTCTATACGGCGTGCGGTTGGATACCAGCGGGAATCTGCGCGATATCAGCGTCCCGCCGCTGGGTGACCCGGCGCTCGACCTGGGCGTCAACCCGCGCCTGGTCTTCCTGGTGCGCCAGTCGCTGGATGCTGCCTGGGAAAAATGGGACATCCCGCTGGAGTGGCACGAGAAAGCCCGGCAGTTCTGCCAGGCGGTGAGAATTGTGGTGTCGGGTGGCTTTAACCCGGAAAAAATCAGCCGGTTCGAGAGGTTAAATGTCCCGGTTGATATTTATGCCGTCGGTTCGGCCTTGTTTGATAATCACGCCGCCACTGTCACCGACTACACCGCCGACGTGGTTCGCATCAAAGTGAATGATCAATGGGTGGATCTGGCCAAGGTCGGGCGAAAAGCGCTCGACAACCCGGAAATGGAACGGATCTGGTAAATACCTGGATTAGTTATCGGTTGACCGGGCTGGTTTCTGGAACGCCAGGGCGATCCAATCGCCGATGATCATGCGTTCCAGCAGTTTCAGTCCGTGGCTGCCGGCTTCGACTTCAACTTCAGTCGCCTGTTCTATGAGAATGCCCGACAAAAGGATGACGCCGCCCGGGGTAATCAGCTTTGCCAGGTCCTCGTTGAATAGACGCACCAGCACCGGGGCGAGGATATTCGCCAATACCAGCGGCGCCTGACGAATGAAATATTGACCTTGAATAATCTCAGCCACCGATCCCTGGGCGCTGATGATTTGATCGCCAACTTCGTTGGCCGCTGCGTTTTCGTCGGTGGCGCGCACGGAGGCCGCATCAATATCGACTGCCAGCGCATGGTTAGCCCCCATTTTTATCGCACCAATCGAGAGGATGCCGGACCCGCAGCCGACATCGATCACCGGTTTGCCTGGCTGCACATATTTTTCCAGCAGCGCCAGGCATAACTGAGTTGAGGGATGTGACCCGGTGCCAAAAGCCATGCTCGGGTCGATTTTAATTGCCACCCGATCGGGGTAAGTCGATTCAAGCCAGGCTGGTAAAATCAACAACTTTTCGCCGACCGGAATCGGGCGGTAGTGCTGTTTCCAGGCGGTCATCCAATCCTGGTCGGGGAGTGTTTTGTACTCGGCCTGCGGCAGAGGTCGAATTTGGGCTAGATGCCAAAGCGATTCTTCCAGATGCTGACGTTTCTGCTCGGTGGTGCTGTCCATTGGAATGTAACCGTACACGCGGACCGGGCCAAAAGGGGTTCCCAGGTCTTCGGCGTCATTGTAGGTCACTGCCTGTTCCATCACCACGCCTTGCGGGGTAAACCGCCCGAGCACATCCGCCACCGCCTCAGCCAGTTCTCCGTCAACCGTCAAAGAAACTTCCAACCAGAAATGTTCAGCCACCCAGCACCTCTCTTATAATATCCAGGAAACTTCTTTCCTGCGGACGAACTTCGGTACCCAGGGTCTTCGCCAGCTGTTCGAATAATTCGCGCTGCTGTGCGTTCAGGTGCTGGGGCACTTCTACATTAATAATGACCATCTGGTCGCCTTTGCCAGCACCGCGCACATTGGGCACACCCTTGCCCTTCAGCCGGAATACCTTCCCAGCCTGCGTGCCTGCCGGCACATTCAGTTTGGTGGTCCCATCGACCGTCGGGACATCGATTTCAGCTCCGAGTGTCGCCTGGGCAATATTAATTTTCAAATCCAGTAAAATATCGTCATTTTTCCGGTGGAAGTAGGCATGGTCTTTAACGCGAATTTCCAGGTATAAATTGCCGTTGGGTCCCCCATTGATCCCCGCCTGGCCTTCGCCAGACAGGCGAATCTGCGTGCCGTTATCCACGCCAGCTGGAATAGCAACGGTCTTTTTCACCGTCCGGCGTTCCAGACCGCGCCCCTTGCAGGTGTGACAGGGGGTACTGATCACCTCGCCGGAGCCGTTACAGGTTGGGCAGGTTGTCACCTGAACCATGGCACCCAGGAAGGTCTGGCGCGTTTGACGCACTTCCCCGCGGCCGCCGCAGGTGGTGCAGCGGCTTGCTGATGTGCCCGGCTCCGCACCGCTGCCGCGGCAGGTGGTACAGGTTTCGTCGCGGGTAATTTCGATCTCTTTTTCAACGCCAAAAACCGATTCTTCGAAGGTCAAGGTGGTGGCATAGTTGAGGTCCGCCCCGCGGCGCGGCGCATTGGGCTTGCGGCGTCCGCCGCCCATGCCAAAGCCAAAAAACTCCTCGAAGATATCCGAAAAATCAACGGTGGTGAAGTCGGGCATGCCGCCCATGCCGTTTACTCCGGCATGACCGTAGCGGTCATAGGCAGCCCGCTTCTCCGGGTCGGAAAGAACGCCGTAAGCTTCATTCATTTCCTTGAAAACCGCTTCAGCGTCCGAGGCTTTATTCACATCTGGATGATGTTTACGCGCCAGATTACGGAAAGCAGATTTAATCTCATCCGGCGTCGCAGTTTTGCTTACGCCCAGTATTTCATAATAATCTCGTGTTGCCATTCATACCCTTTAAAATCGCAAAATCCCGGACGGATTTTACCACCAGGAAAGAAAATCAGGGGCAGAACTTAGCGTCTGCCCCCGGTTGGTTTAGCCGTTTACTGTTCTTTAAAGTCGCCTTCAACTACATCTTCACCAGATGGGCTGCTGCCGGGTTGCTGACCGGGGTCACCGGCCGGGCCGGCCTCTCCGCCCTGCTGCTGGTACATCGAGCCGCCAATCTTTTGGATCGTCTGACCGAGATCATCCGCCGACTGGCGGATAGCATTGGCATCCTGTCCCTGCATGGCCTCTTTGACCTTGCTGACGCCTTGCTCGGTTTGCTGTTTGAGTTCATCCGAGACCTTGTCGCCGTAATCCTTGAGCGTTTTCTCCGCAGCATAAATGGTGTTATCCGCGTAATTGCGAACTTCCACCAGTTCCTTGCGCTTGCGATCTTCCTCAGCATGCGTTTCGGCTTCCACCCGCATCTTTTCGATTTCGGTTTGGCTGAGGCCAGATGAAGCAGTGATGGTGATATGCTGGCTATTTCCAGTGGCCTTATCCTTTGCGGTAACGGTCGTAATGCCGTTGGCATCAATATCGAAGGTCACCTCAATTTGCGGGATGCCGCGCGGAGCCGGTGGAATCTTGTCAAGGTTGAAACTGCCAAGCGATTTGTTGTCGGCTGCCATCGGGCGTTCGCCCTGCACTACATGGATCTCAACCTGGGTCTGTCCGTCGGAAGCAGTCGAGAAGATTTGCGATTTACTGGTCGGCACCGCAGAGTTGCGTTCCACCAGCGGGGTCGCCACGCCGCCCAGGGTTTCGACCGAAAGCGTCAGCGGGGTGACATCCACCAATATCACGTCCTTGACGTCGCCGCCAAGCACCGCGCCCTGAATAGCCGCGCCAACCGCCACAACCTCGTCCGGATTGACACCTTTGTGCGGTTCCTTGCCAAACTCGCGGCGCACCGCTTCCTGCACCGCAGGCATGCGGGTCATACCGCCGACCATCACGATCTCGTTGATGGCGGAGGGTTTCAGGTTGGCATCCGAAATTGCCCGGCGGACCGGTTCCATGGAGCGTTCGACCAGGTCGTGGGTCAGCTGCTCTAGCCGGGCGCGGGTGATTTGCTTCACCATGTGCTTCGGCCCGGTCGCATCCGCCGTGATGTAAGGCAGGTTGATCTCGGTCTGCATGACCGTGGAAAGCTCAATCTTGGCTTTTTCCGCGGCTTCCTTCAAACGCTGGAGCGCCTGGCGGTCGTTGCGCAAGTCCATGTTGTTTTCTTTTTTGAACTCGTCGATCAAATAGTCCATCAGGCGCAGATCGAAGTCGTCGCCCCCCAGGAATGTGTCCCCGGATGTGGATTTCACCTGGAAGACACCGTCACCGACATCCAAAATAGAGATGTCGAAGGTGCCGCCGCCCAGGTCATAGACCGCAATTATTTCGTTCTTTTTCTTATCCAGCCCGTAAGCTAGCGAGGATGCGGTCGGCTCGTTAATGATGCGCATCACTTCCAACCCGGCGATTTTACCGGCATCTTTGGTGGCATTGCGCTGCATGTCATTGAAATAAGCCGGTACGGTGATCACCGCCTGCGTAACCGTCTCGCCAAGGTAAGCTTCAGCATCCGTCTTGAGTTTGGCCAATATCATGGCAGAAATTTCAGGTGGAGAGTACTCGCGCTCGCCCATCACAACCCGGGCATCGCCGTTCGGGGCTTTGGTCACCTTGTAGGGGACGCGCCCAATGGTGCGCTGCACTTCCGGGTCGTCAAATTTGCGCCCCATCAGGCGTTTGATCGAAAAAACCGTGTTCTCGGGATTTACGATAGCCTGGTTGCGCGCCGATCGGCCGACCAGCCGTTCGCCGTTTTTGTTCAACGCCACCACCGAGGGGACCAGCCGCTCCCCTTCCGCGGACGGGATAACCATCGGCTCGCCGCCGACCATGACTGCCACAACCGAATTGGTCGTGCCGAGATCTATACCTACAATTTTTCCCATATTATTCCTCCAGGTTAATTTTCAGTCTTGTTGTTGTCAGCCAGGGATTTCTCCCCGGAAATATTGTTAAGATTCATACCCCTGTGCGGAGCAACTACCGTGCCACACGGACCAACGCCGGCCGAATAATCCGATCTCCAATGCGGTACCCCTTTTGAACGACGGCAATCACCTTTCCGCTTTCAACATCAGTGCTGTCTTCATGGGTAATCGCCTCATGCAGCACCGGGTCGAATACTTCGCCCTCCGCTGGAATTGCCTGCACCCCTTCGGATTCCAGGATACCGGACAGTTTGCGGTAAATCAGCTCGACGCCATTCCACCACTCTTGTGATTCAGCTCCCTGCGGACGGTTGGCCAGGGCGCGCTCCATGTCGTCGGTAACGCTCAGATATTTTCGGATGATATTGCTGGAAATGACTTGATTGAGCTGCGCCTGGTCGCGTTCGATGCGTTTGCGGTAATTCAAAAAATCCGCGCGTTCGCGCTGCCAACCTTCCGAAAACTCTTTACATTGCTCCTGAACTGAAGCCAGTTCTTCTTGTAAAGCAGTTAATTCTTGCGACTCTTGGATATCCACCCCTTCTGCCGGGGCAGCCATTTCTTCTATGGGTGTTTCAACCGGTTTGGTTCGTTTTTTATGTTCTGTCATCAATTCAAGTCTCCCATGTTTGGCGATGATTCATCTAACGAGGTTTCAGCCATAAGGTCGCTCAAAAGCGTTGAAAGAAACCGTACTGTCGAGATGGCACGTCCGTAGGAAAGGCGCAGCGGGCCTAAAACGCCTAGTGTACCGGTTGCCAGCCCGGGCATGCCGTAACTGCCGAGTACCAACGACCATTGCCGGAGCTCGTCCCAGGTTCCCTCGCCGCCAATCAGCACCTGTACGCCACCCTGAGTGTTGCCTGCCGAGGTGCGGGCGACCAGGTCTTGCAGCAGTGACCTTTCCTCTAATATACGCAAAGACCGGCGCGCTTCATCCGAACCGGTGAATTCCGGTTCGCTGAGTACATTAGCCAGACCGTCAACATATACTTCTCCAGCCGGGATTGCATCCGCCTGCAGCAGGTCTTCAATGACCCATTCGAGCACATCCGCATCCAGACCTTGCATCTGGGGGAGGCGGGCGCGCATCTCATTGACATCTGCTCCCTGGAACAGCTGGGTCAGCCGTTCAGACGACTGGGAAAGCTGCTCCTGGGTCACCGGCTCGGTAAGCGAGAGCAGCCGCTGCCGTACCTCGCCGCCGATCATCACCAGCACGACTAGTATTTGCCGTCCGCGGGTGGCGATCAACTCAAGGTGTTTCAAGCGGGAATGCTCCGGGTGCGGCGGGGTGACCAACGATGCCGCCCGCGACTGGTACGCCAGAACAGATGCCGCCAACCGAACCCACTGCTCGACATCGTTGCGCATCTGGTAAAACTGATGGCTGATGGTGCGGCGGGTGGTGTCTGGCAGGTCGGAAGCACGGGTGAGCCGGCTGACGAAATATCGATAACCCTCTTCGGTCGGTACACGGCCAGCGGATGTATGCGGTTGGCGCAAAAAACCGCGATCGGTCAGCGCCGCCAGTTCATTGCGGACTGTCGCAGAGCTCATATCCAGGTTGTAACGCGCGACCAGAGCCTGCGACCCCACCGGTGTAGCCGTCTGGGTGTACTCGTGGATCACCAGCGAGAGAATAATCTTTTGTCGTTCGCTTAACTCGGTCATTGTGTCTCTAAAATTTAGCACTCTAAGCGTTAGAGTGCTAAAATACCTTATTTCAAAATAATACCATGCGCATTAATCATCGTCAAGCCGAGGAGAAATACTCTAACAGATTTCTAACAGAACCGGCAATCGCGGGGAAACCCCCTGATTGGAATTTCGATTTGACCGGAACCGGTTTTCTTCATACAATTGGTAATATGGACCGCAGCTATAAACAAATAAACTGCGCTGATTTCTTCCGAACAGACCACGATCCTCCGCTGAAGTAGGGGATTGCCTGCAACCCCGGGTAATCACGGCTTATTGTTACCAATTCGTGTGACTGTCTTAGAGGACCGTATTCCCCAAGGAGAGGAATCATGACCCCAACCCCATTTGTTTCCAAACGTGCACCTTTGTACGCAGAAGTGCCCGATGAAAAGTGGAATGACTGGCGCTGGCAGCTTAGCAATCGTCTGAACAGCGTTGAAGATTTTGAAAAAGTCCTGCACCTGACCGAGAGCGAAAAAAAAGCGCTTGGTACCCAGGGCTTGTTCCGGGTGGATATCACTCCCTACTTCGTCTCGTTGATCGACCCCAATGACCCGGACGACCCAATTCGCCTACAGGTTATACCCCGCGCCGATGAGATTGTCCCCTTTACCGGGATGATGGAAGATTCGCTGGCAGAAGACCGCCACTCGCCGGTGCCGGGATTAGTCCATCGCTACCCCGACCGCGTCTTGATGCTGGTAACCACCCAGTGCGCCTCCTACTGCCGCTACTGCACGCGCTCCCGCATCGTCGGTGACCCGAGCGCCACTTTCTCACGCGCCGAGTTCGACATGCAGATCGAGTACCTCAAAAACACGCCGCAAGTCCGCGATGTGCTGCTTTCCGGCGGCGACCCGTTGACCCTGGCGCCCAAACTGCTTGACGAGCTGCTCGGCCGCCTGCGCGAGATCCCGCATATCGAGATCATTCGCATTGGCAGCCGGGTGCCAGTCTTCATGCCGCAGCGCGTAACCCCTGAACTATGCGATACCCTGCAAAAATACCACCCGCTGTGGCTCAACATCCACGTCAACCACCCCAACGAGATTTCCAAGGAATTGGCCGATGCCGCTGACTGCTTGACCCGCGCCGGCATTCCCCTGGGCAACCAGTCGGTACTGCTGGCTGGCGTGAATGACTGCGTCCACATCCAGCGCAAGCTGGTGCAGGACCTGGTGCGCATTCGCGTGCGGCCGTATTACCTCTACCAGTGCGACCTGGTGGACGGCGCCGGACACTTCCGTACCCCGGTCGCCAAAGGCATGGAGATCATCGAGGGGCTGCGCGGGCACACCTCCGGATATGCCGTCCCAACCTTTGTGGTGGACGCCCCCGGCGGCGGCGGCAAGATCCCGGTCATGCCCAATTACCTGATCAGTATGTCGGATCACAAGATCATCCTGCGGAACTACGAAGGCTACATTACCACTTACGAGGAGCCGCTGGAATACACCCCGCATGATCCGAAAACCTGCAGCTACTGCCAGAACAAGCGTGCTGAGCCCGGTCAAAGCGGAGTGAGCGGCCTGCTGGATGGTGACGATATGTTCATCAAACCCGAAGGTTTTGACCAGTTGCACAATCGCGGCGGCGGGATCCACCGGCTGCGCGCCAACCAGGAAAAATGGAAACCGCTTGGCATTGGAGAAACCGCCAAAGCTCTTGGCGAGGGAAAAATCCACGATTTGGAATAAGGAGCGCTCGGCTGCTCCAATCTAAAGCGCATCTCGGGGAGGGAAGCATGCATTACCGTCGTCTTGGACGTTCCGGTTTAAAGGTCAGTGAAATATCACTGGGGGCCTGGATCACTTTTGGCAATCAGATCGAGCAGCAAGCTGCTATCGACCTGATCCATACAGCGTACGACCAGGGAGTCAATTTCTTTGACAACGCCGACATGTACGCTGGCGGTCAAGCCGAGCTGGTGATGGGAAAAGCCATCCAAGGTCTGCCGCGTGAAGCCTTGGTAATTTCCAGCAAGGTCTTTTGGCCGACCATGCCGGGACCGAACGGTCGCGGGCTTTCTCGCAAACATGTGATGGAATCTATTCATGCATCCCTGGACCGGCTTGGCACGGATTACGTAGATCTCTACTTCTGCCACCGTTATGACCCCGATACGCCGCTCGAAGAGGTTGCCCGGGTGATGGATGACCTGGTCCACCAGGGCAAGGTGCTTTACTGGGGCACGTCCGAATGGGAGGCGCAGCAGATTGCCCAGGTTGTGGGGGTGTGCCGGCAGTTTGGCCTGGTACCACCCAGCATGGAACAGCCGCAATACAACATGTTCCACCGGCGGCGCTTTGAGGAGGATATCGCACCGACCTGCCGTGAACTTGGGATGGGACTTACTACCTTTAGCCCGCTGTACCAGGGAATCCTGACCGGCAAGTATAACCAGGGTATCCCGGGCGGCAGCCGCGCCTCGATGGAAGACCTGGCCTGGATGCGCGACCGCATCACGCCGGAACGCCTTGCCAGGGTCCGCAGTCTGACGGCCATCGCTCAGGAGCTGGAGCTAACCACGGGTCAGCTGGCACTCGCCTGGATTTTACGCCGCAAGGAAATATCCAGCGTAATTACCGGTGCAACCCGTCTGGAACAACTCGATGAAAATCTGGCAGCGGCCGAAGCGGTGGACCTGCTGACCAATGAGGTCCTGGAGCGGATTGAGGCGGTTTTAGAGCAGCCAGCCGTTGAATAAAGCGCAGAATGAATAACCAAACAGCCCGCGTTTTTTATTGAAGGAAACGTTATAATACTTCAATAATGTACAGCGGGCTTCTTTTTTTACCGGATATTTTCTAGAAAATACCGGCAGGGGCAGAAGGCAGCCTAAACGTACGAGTGGAAACGTAAGCGTACCGTAAGGAGGATAAAATGACGGACGAGACTTTTTTGCCACCAACGCTTGAACCTGAAATTTTACCGAAACCAACCCCGGATGCCGATCGCGGCTGGGCTGGCGTCACCGCGCTGGTTCTGGGTTTAATTAACTTGTTCGCCTGGTGTTTGCCCATTTGCGGAGCGCCGCTCGCGATCGCCGGGATCATTATAGGCGTCGTCGGGTTAAAGTCGCCCAACCGCGGCATTTCGATCGCCGGGATCATCCTGAGCGCCATCGGCCTGATTTTGAGCGTCGTCGCAACCGTCGCGTTCTTCTCCCTGTTAGCCTCTGGCTGGTTCCAGAACTTCGACTTCAATCAGTTTTATTTCCAATAGGAATATGGTCAGACTCTCCATCGATCCCAAATCCCCTCCACAGGGTTCAACTCAACCCAACCGGGTAGCCAACCCGAATGAGTATTACCAGCCCATCGAAATAGAAGAAGCGCCGGTACGCACCCGCAGTTGTTTTACCTGCGGTTGTTTACCGCTGCTGGTGGTCTTTTTGCTCATCCTGGGGGCTTATTTCTTACTCCCGTTACGCACCAATATCCTGCTGCTCGGCATTGACCGCACCCCCGATGGTTCGGCGGTCGGCCGCACCGACACCAATATCCTCATCAGCATCAACCCGCTAAAACCGGTCGTAAATATGCTGTCCATCCCGCGCGACCTATGGGTCAGCATCCCGGGTGTTGGCGAGAACCGCATCAACACGGCCCATTTCTTTGCCGAAGCTAACCAGGCCGGCAGCGGTCCGATGGCCGTGCTGGAAACCGTGCGCACCAATTTCGGTGTGACGGTCCGATATTACGCCCGGGTGAAGTTCACCAGCTTCATCGAAATCGTTGACGCTATGGGCGGCCTGAAAATTAATCTGACGGACCCCATGGCTGGCTACGCTCCAGGCATATACACCCTCACCGGTGAACAGGCACTGGCATTCGCCCGCGACCGGGCAGGCGCTGACGATTTCTTCCGCATGCAGAACGGTCAGTTTTTGCTCAAAGCCGCCTTCAAGCAGATGCTCAACCCGCTTTCCTGGGTGCGCATCCCGGCGGTCGCCGGGGTATTTTTCCGGTCGGTTGACACCAACATCCCGGTATTTCTGTGGCCGCGGCTCGGATTGGCGGTGCTGCGTGCTGGTCCCGACGGCATCGACAACCGGACCATCACCCGTGAAATGGTCAACCCCTGGACCACCGACCAGGGCGCCAATGTGCTGTTGCCCATCTGG
Source organism: uncultured Anaerolineaceae bacterium (assembly GCA_937863605.1). Taxonomy (GTDB): domain Bacteria; phylum Chloroflexota; class Anaerolineae; order Anaerolineales; family Anaerolineaceae; genus Bellilinea. Next base: position 2,316 of record CALMGN010000078.1, on the reverse strand, counting down.
GACGCCATCAATCCGGTATTGCTGGAAATGTTTGGCGAATAACCAGTCTTAGGACAGAACCACGCCTTTGGTCTTCACCCAATCTTCGTCGTTCACCAACTGGACGACCTTAAAGCCCTCGGCATAGGTCATTTCTTTGCCTTTTGCGGTCTCAGCTGCCCACTGGCGAACCATGTCAGACGGATCGTTGCCATTCATCTGGCTGACATGCGCTTTCAAGGCGGCAATTTTGACATCCATCGTCTCGCTGATATTGATGAAATGATCTGCGTGTTCCCACGAGTTGACGTACACTTTCCGCACTTTATGGGCCTTTACACCCTCGGATTCCAGCTCCTCGAACAGATTGGGTTGACCAGCAGCCGGAAATACCGCGTCCAGCGCCGCCATACCGGCGGCGCGGTGGTCAGGGTGATTAATATAATCGGATGACGCCAGCACCACGGTCGGGTCGCTGCAGATGACCACTTCCGGGCGCAGCCGGCGAATTTCGCGGACCAGCTTCTTACGCAGCTCCAGGGTAGCCTGCAGCATGCCATCCGGCTCGCGCAGGAACACCACCTCGCTGGCGCCGGCAATGGCCGCCGCATTGCGCTGCTCCTCCTCGCGGATCTCAGCTGCCCGGGTTTTGGTCATGCCCGCGGTAGCAATCCCCACATCGCCGCTGGTGCATAACACATAATAAGTTTTCGCTCCAGCCAGAGCCCAGCGCGCCAGCGTGCCGCTGCAGGAATATTCAATGTCATCGGGATGCGCAACAATTGCCATTGCGCTTTCGGGTATGTAAAACGGGTTTTCCATCCGCATAACTCCAAAAACAAGATGGGTCTGATTGTACTCTTTGGTCGGTCAGGATGCAACAATTCAGTCCCGGCTGGATTTCAGGGTTTTTGGATTTGTCCGCGTTCCATTTTTCGCAGCGGCGTTTTCGGCTCCGTTGGGCTGATCAGCCGCACTGCCCGGTCATAGAAGAAGTAATCCCAGGCCCAGTTGATCAACACCAGCAGCCGGTTGCGGAACCCGATCAACTGGAAGATGTGAACGACAAGCCACGCCACCCAGGCGAGAAACCCGTGCAGTTGCAGCGGACCCAGCCAGGCAACCGCCTGGTTGCGGCCAATCGTCGCCATGGTTCCCGGGTCATGGTAAAGGAAGGCGGTTTGTGGCGCTCCCTTTAGCGCCCGTAGGATATTGTCCGCTGCGAGTTCTCCCTGCTGCATGGCTACTGGTGCGACCATCGGCAGTGCAGCTTTGTTTTTATCCTCCAGGTAAGCGGCATCTCCGATGACGTAGACTTCCGGATGCCCGGGGATCTGCAAAGTTGGTTCAACCCGTACGCGGCGCTGCGCCGCCTGCGGCATCGCCAGGGTATCCACCAGCGCAGCCGACCGGATGCCAGCTGCCCAGATCAGAGTACGGGTAGATATGGTCTCGCCGTCACGCAGTTGGACCGCCTGTCCGTCGTATGATTCTACCGCCGCACCAAAGCGCACCTCCACGCCTTTCTTCAGCAAAGCTTTCACAGTCGCCTGGCCCAGACCGGCTGGCAAAGCTGCCAGTAAACGGTCGGCCGCTTCCAGCAGCAGCACGCGCGCCTGGCTGAAATCATGGTTGGGGAAGTCTTTAGTCAGCACCAGACGGATGAGTTCGGAAATCGCGCCTGCCATTTCCACGCCGGTCGGCCCGCCGCCAGCCACGACAAAGGTCAGCAACGCCTGACGTGCCTGCGGGTCATGGACCTGGGCGGCTTGCTCGAACAGATGCAGCAGGTGGTCGCGAATCGTGGAGGCATCTTTCAGACCTTTCAGACCGAAGCCGTTGACCGCCACCGACTCCATCCCGAAATAATTGGTCTCGCCCCCGACTGCCAGCACCAATGAATCGTAATCGATCTTGCCGTTGGTGGTCTCCAACCGACGATTGTTCAAATCAACCCGGGTGACGTCCGCCATCTGGTACTCGAGGTTTTTCTGGCGGCGGAAAATGCTGCGCAGTGGGTATGCCACGTCGGTAGGAGAAACACCGGCGGTGGCAACCTGGTAAAGCAGCGGTTGAAACAGGTGATAGTTGTTGCAGTCAAGCAGGGTTATGCGGACCGGCGCCTTGGCCAACCGGCGGGCTGCCCGCAGTCCGCCGAATCCACCGCCGACGATCACGATATGATGTAGATTCTGGGTGGTATTATTTGTTTTCATCGTGTGCACTCTATCATTAGTTTGTGAATTATATAACTAATACTATTATACTCATTTTTGTCGGATTTTATATAAGAGTTGTATTAATGATTTTATTTCCACCAGGTTCAAGCGCGAGGCT
>CALMGN010000077.1 GCA_937863605.1 uncultured Anaerolineaceae bacterium | reverse complement strand
ACGCCGTACTCCGTCACAATCGTGTCCACGTCCTGGCTTGGCACGGTGACTTCCGCACCCTCGGCCAGAATCGGCACGATGGTCGAAATTTGCCCATCACGGGCCGTGGAGCGCAGCGCAATGATACCGCGCCCGCCTTCCGAGAGCTGCGCCCCGCGGTGCGTATCCAATTGACCGCCGGTGCCGCTGAAATGCTTGTACCCGATGCTCTGCGAGCATACCTGCCCGAAGATATCCACCTGCAGCGCCGTATTGACGCTGATCATTTTATAATTGCGGCCGACTACATTCGGGTCATTGGTCACTTTACCCTGCTGGAACTCGACTCCCAGGTTCATATGGATGAAATCATAGAGTTTTTGAGTACCCAGCGCGAAAGCGCCCACCATTTTGCCATTCCACAGGCTCTTGCGTTTGTTGGTAACCACGCCCGCCTCGTACAGATCGACCATCCCGTCGGTGAACATCTCGGTATGCACGCCCAGGTCGCGGCGGTTCATCAAGAACGGCGTGATGGCATTGGGAATGCCGCCAATGCCCAACTGCAGGGTCGAGCCGTCTTCGATCAGGTCGGCAATATAGCCGCCAATTTGGCGTTCGGCCTCGGAGGAAGGCGCGGCTGGCAGCTGATAGAGCGGAACATGGTTTTCCACCACTACATCGACGTCGCGGATATGAATCTGGGTATCGCCGAGGGTGTAGGGCAAATTTTCATTGATTTCCAGCACCACCAGGTCCGCCGCTTCGATCAACTGCTTTTCCAGCACCAGCCCGAGCGAGAGCGACATGAAACCGCGGCTGTCTGGCGGCGTGGCAGTGCCCCAGTAGACGTTCAATTTCCCTTTAGATGCAGCCAGTTTATCGGTCGAAGCGCGGTGCAGATTGTTGGGCGTGTAGGACATGCGCCCCATCGGGTGCGACTTGCGGTCGGCAACACCGTAAAACCAGTTTTCAGTAAAAAAATGCGGAACGACCGCCGGGTTGGTGTTGAAATCGTACGGCCGCATGGGCAAACACACCCAGATTTTAATGTCGTCCAGCCGGTCGGCGTGCCGCCCCAGTTCAGCCAGCAAACCCGGCGGCTCGGAGGCAGCCATCGCCACCCCAATCGTCTGGCCGGACTGGACCAGGGCAACGGCCTCGGGAATGGTCATCTGTTTTTGTTGGTAGAGCGCTTTTGGGTCCATAAGCAGTTGCAATCCGTGAATTAAGGCATGATGAAGGCCGAGCCAGCCTGGTTGTAACCAACGCCGGAACCGACGAAGGTGACCAGGTCGCCCGATTTGATTTTGCCCTGTTTGCGGGCGTCATCAAAGACCATCGGCACGCAAGCCGAACCGGTGTAGCCCCATTTATCCATGATCCAGTGCGATTTTTCGATCGGCATGCCCAGATCATCCATCACCAGCTTGATGCTGTTCAAGCGCACCTGGGTGTAGAGCGCCATATCCACATCCTGCAGGTCAAACTTGCCGTTGGCTGCCAGCTCGCGCATGCGCGCCGGCCAACCCAGGTGATTGACTTCCGGCGGGAAGGGCGTGATCAACTTTACAAAGTGGCGTCCAGCCTGAACGGCTTCCACAGTGACGGGTTCGTAAGTCCCGCCGGCATAGATGCCCCAGTGTTTATGGTAGGAGCCGTCAGCGAAGAAGGTCGAGGTGACAAAACCGGGCTTGTCTGAAACCGCCAGAATGGCTGCCCCGGCGCCGTCGCCGTAGAAAAACGACATGACGTCATTCTGCCAATCCGACAGCTTGTGCATCATGTACGATCCAACCACCATCACATACTTCATGTGCGGGCTGGTCGCCAGCAGGCCGGCAGCGATGTTCAGGCCGGTCGGGAAGGAGGCGCAAGCGCAGCCAACGTCGAAGGTTCCGGCATTGACCGCACCCAGTTTATGCTGCACCACCACCGAGGTCGCCGGGGTGATGTAGTCGGGGCTGTCGGTGCCAAGCACGATCATATCCAGGTCAGCAGGCTGCAGCCCGGCATCTTTGAGCGCGGCTTTACCGGCTTCCACCGCCAGATCAGAGGTCGCCCAGTCATCCGGCGCGTACCAGCGGGTGGTAATGCCGGAGGATGCCTCGAACTTGTCGATCACCTCGTCGAATTTTTCGCGCATGGAGGCGTTGGAACGCTCAATCGGGGGAAGATAATGCCCCGTACCCACAATCGTAGCAAAACGTGACATTTACATTACTCCAGGTTTAGATTAGGTGCCGACCACAATGCCGCCATCCACGCTGATCGTCGCACCGTGGACATAGCTGGCTTCGTCACTCGATAACCACAGGAAGGTATTGGCAATTTCTACGGGTTCGCCCAGGCGTCCCAGGGGCGTGCGGGAGCGCATGCCTGCCAGCACTTCCTCGGGCATCTTTTGTACCATCTCGGTCATGATAAAGCCGGGAGCAACCGCATTAACCCGGATGCCATAGCGTCCCAGTTCGCGCGCCCAGACTTTGGTGAAGCCGATGACGCCGGCTTTGGTGGCGACATAATTCGTCTGGCCAATGTTGCCGTAAAGGCCGACCACGGACGATGAATTAATGATTACGCCGCCGCCCTGTTTGATCATATATGGGGCAACCGCCTGAGCGCAATTGAAAACCCCCTTCAAATTGACGTTCATCACCTGGTCGAAGGCGGTTTCTTCCATCTGCTTGACCAACTGCCCGTCTTTAACTTTCACGAACATGGCGTCGCGGGTAATGCCGGCATTATTGATCAGGACGTCGACCCGACCGTAACGCGCAACCACGCCGTCCACCCAGGCCTGAACTTCAGCCCGATCGGCCACGTTGACGATCGAGAAGCTGGCATCCGAGCCGAGTTCCGCCACCAGAGCTTCACCAGCCTCCTGATTTACGTCACAAATGACTACTTTGGCGCCTTCCTGGGTAAAACGCTGGGCGGTGACTTTTCCAATGCCCGCGGCTCCTCCAGTGATCAGGCATACTTTATCCTTCAGTCGCATGAGCCTACCCCTTTCCCAAAAGAGAGATCAATGATGAAAATGATGCTGTGTATTAAATTGTGCGTTGTTGGATTGATTGCCAAACCAGCTTCAGGCGTCAGATTTTGCTTCCCCCACTCAGCAGCAGATAGTTTCCAGCTGGTTCAGGGCGCCTGTTTGCTTTCAACCTGTAAAACTTGCGTCCACCCAGGCAAACAGAAAGATCCGCAGTTCGCCTCGGGATTTATCCTATCAAAACCCGGTTACAAAACAGTTACAAATCAGGGTCTTCGACGGAGTTGCACTAAGTTGGTCAGCAGCTGCTGGGTCTCATCGGAGGGATCGACGCCCAGATCTCTTTGCAGACTATCACGCAGGCGGTTGAATGCCGCCTGCACCTGGGCCAGGTTGCCTCTACGCGCATAGGCCTGCATCAGGTGGCGGTACGCCGGTTCCCACAATGGGTCGCGGGCCAGCGTTTGATTGCTGATCTGGATGACTTCGTCCCAGGAATGTTGATCGATATGCAGCTGCGCCAACCGCCCGGCAGTCAGGAGGTACAGGTGTCGCAAGCGCTCGCGCTCTGGCAGTACCCAATCTTCATAGCGGGATTCCGGCAGATAATCATCTTCGTACATGCGCAAGGCGCTGCTCAGGCTTTCCATTTCCTGGTTTTCGCCGGATTTGACATTCACATAGCGCTCAAAATCATCGACATCCACCCGAATGTGTGCGTCGGGATTCAGCCTGTACATATTGTCACTGCGCACCACAAAGAATGCTGGCGCGGTACGGGCGCGCGCCGGTTCCAGGGCATGGTTCAATGCATTCAGGGCAACTTTGAAGTCACGTTGAGCCGGTTCAGCCGGCAGATCCGGCCACAACTGGTCAACAATTAGATCGCGCAGCAGCCATTGCCCGCGGTTTGTAATCAACAGTTGGAATAACTGGCGGGCTTTTTCCCGCTGCCAATCGCCAGGATTGATCATCTCATCGCCGCGCCAGACCGCCATTGAACCCAGCGTGCGGACCCACAGGGTGTACCCCGGGTGCGACTCGTACCCGGCCGCTCCCAGGGCCTGCAGCAGCCGGTTGACCGCATCCAGCGAAAGCTTGCGTTGGCGCGCTTCCAGCAGCAGCGGGATGGCAGCCTGCTCATCCTTCAACCCCAGCAATGATTGGCTGGTAAAGAGCATTTCATAGCCTTGCTGTTCAACCACCGGTAACAGGTCAGCCATTATGTCCATCGCGCCCTGCACGTCACCGTTCCACCAGGTGTTGACCGCGCGCCAGAGCATGGCAGCGCACCAGGAGTACAAATCACCCACGCGGTGCATCCCGGCAGCCGCCCGCGACAGCCAGCGTTCCGCTTTTTCGGCCATCCCGGCTAAGGCAAAGCTGGCGCCCATGCTGGTGCGCGCCAAATCGCCGATCCATTCATCGCCAGCCCTTTCAGCAATTTCATGGGCTAGAACGGCATTTTTCTCAGCGGTTGGAATATCACCGGCATACCCGGTTACCCGGCTCAAGCCCCACAACGGTTCAACCCCCACCCGTGCCACTTTGAACGGATTCACCTGCTCGATGGAGCGCTGGTAATGGCGGGCTGCCTCTTCGCGGCGATTCTGAGCCCAGGGCTGATCATGAATAATCTGCAGCGCATGCCCCAGCCGCATGTGGCCGACGGCCTCGACAAAATCGGATTGCAGCTGCAGCCCGATTTCGATTCCATCGCGGGCGCAGCGTTCAGCCAATTCGCCTTCACCCAGCATGGCATACACCAGAGAAAGCAGCAGCAAGGTTTCACGGTGAAACCGCTGCGGCCGCAGTTGACCGGCCTGCCGCTCCTCAGCGGCTTGCGCTTGAAGCAAGTCGCGAGCCTCATTTAAGTGACCGGTTCGCAGCAGGCGCCGGCCTTCCAGGTAAACATCATTCGGGCTGGTTTCTGCCCGCAGCAACTGCGCCTCCCGGTGCAGCGATTCAGCCTGGTCGGGGTGTCCAAGATTGAGCTTGTTTTCCGCCAATTGATCGAGCAGCGCAGCCACTTCATGCCGGTGTTCCTGAGGCTCGAGCAAGCGCAGGGCTTCCTCAAGCAGCGCATCCGCCTTGATCGGGCGAACGGTATCCAGGTAAACCTGCGCCTGGCCTTTCAAAGCCTGGCTGCGGCCGTAATTTTCGTTGCGCTGCTGGAACAGGGTATCGGCTGCCATAAAATGATTCAGCGCCGTATCAAATTCCGCCCGCAGCCGCAATGCATCACCCAGCAACAGTTGCAAGTGGGGGTGGGCAGCCAAGAGGGTCTCCGGCAGCCGTCCAATCCAGTACATCAGGCTTTCCAGCCGGCCGGTACGCACCATTTCCGGCCCAACCTGTTCCAGTACAGCGGCAGCATCCTCCACCTGGTTAGCTTTCAGCATGTGAAAAATGGTCTCTTCCGACCGGCTGGTCCTGGCAAAGTAGCGGGCAGCCAGACGGTGGAGTTCGGCTGTGCGGTCAGGGTCCTGCAGCAGCCGGCTTTGGAGAAAATCCTGAAACAGGCGTTGGTAGCGGTAGGTATTCTCACCCAGTGAGTCGAGAAAGAGTCCGCTTTCATGCAGACGGTGCAAAATGTCCAGGCTGTCTGTGCTGCCGCGCAGCGCGTCGCATACCGGGCCATCCAGCCGCCGCAACACTGAGGTGGTGATCATGAAATTGCTCAGTTCATCCGGCAAATGCGCTAAAACTTCCGGCGCAAGATATTCAAACAAGCCCTCCAGCGTGTCCGGCACATCGGCAAGCACTTCCTGCAGCGAGAGCCCTGAACCGCGTTCCAGACTTTGCCCGACCATCTGCAGGGCAATGACCCAGCCTTCGGTCTCCTCCGCCAGCTGCCGGGCTTGCTCAGCCGTCACCGGATGGCCCAGGTGACTGCCAAACAGTGATTCTATCTCATCGGCGGTAAAGGCCAGATCGATGTGGCTGATGGTGTTCAAATGCCCCTTTATCCGCCAGCGATTAAGCTCAAGGTGCTCGGGCAGGACCCGGCTGGAGATCACCAGGTGCAAGCTTGGCGGTAAATATTGAATCAGCTGGCTGACCAGTGCGCCAATCTCCGGCACGTTATGCACCAGGTGGTAATCATCAATAACCAATACCGCTTCCGTAGTCAGGCTGGTGGTCAGGGAGTTGACCAGCGGGGTCAAGACGGCTGGCAAGGCTCGACCGCCGTTTTCTTCCAGCATTCGCAGGGCGGCTTCGCCGTATGCATCGTTACGGTGGTGGAACGCGGAGATCAGGTTGACCAGAAAGAGGAGCGGGTCGCGATCCGGTTCGGTGACCACGTACCAGAATAACGGGTCCACCAGATCGGCCAACCCGGATAAAGCGGTGGTTTTACCGTATCCCGTTCCGGCCAGTACCAGGGTTAACGGGTAATCGAGCGCGCTGGATAGGCGTGCCTGGATACGGGGGCGTTGCAAGATGCCCCGCCGGTGCCGCGGTGCCACTAATTGGCTTTGGATGACTAAATCCCGGAGAGCCATACCTCAAGTGATTGTATGCCAAATCGGGTCGGAAGGCAACTTTTCGGGGAGTCATAGGGCGCAACATTGAATGGCTTTGAAAAAAAGCGCATACTATGTGGATTTTGCGCCACAAAAGGCTACTCTGTTTGTAGGGCGAAATTGCATTTCGCCCGTGCAAATTGAAAATTTGCGCCACAACACCCCGGATCGTTGGTGCGGGCCGCCGCGCTCACTCCGTTCGCTCGCGATGACCTGTAAGATTACTCGTACCGCAAGGCCTCAACCGGTTCCAGGTTGGCAGCGCGGTTGGCCGGGTACAGCCCAAAAAACAGCCCGACTGCCGTCGAGAACAGGGTCGCCAGCAAGACTGCATCCAGCCCGACCACCGGGTTGAAAGGCGTCCCCGAAGACGCGGCAATCCGCCCGACGATGAACGCGATCAACCAGCCAAGCCCTATGCCGATCAGCCCTCCAAACAATGACAACAGTGAGGATTCGGTCAAAAACTGAATCAAAATATCGCGTTTGCGCGCGCCGAGCGCTTTGCGCAAGCCGATTTCGCGCGTGCGCTCGGTGACCGACACCAGCATAATGTTCATAATCCCAATGCCGCCGACCAGCAGCGATATGGCGGCAATGCCGCCCAGGAAAATCGTCAGCACATTGGTGATCGTCTGCGCGGTGGCAACAAAATCCTGCTGGGTGAAAATGGTAAAGTCGTCCGCGCCCAGTTCGGTGCGGTGGCGGGAGCGTAAAATCTGACTGATTTCGTCGCTCACCTGCGGAACCAACTCAGCGCTGACTGCCTGAACCAGAATAATGTCCACCCGCTCGCGGCTGCGGCGGATCAAACGGGTCTGGGCAGTGGTAAACGGCACCAGCACCAGGTCGTCCTGGCTGCCAAAGCTGCTACCGCCCTTCGGTTCCAACACCCCCAGTACCCGGAAGGGCTGTCCGGAGATGCGCACAATCTCGCCGGTGATGCCGTCCCGGCGGCCAAACAGTTTATCCGCCACTTCCGGTCCAAGCAGCACCACGGAAGCGCGTCCCAGCACATGTTCCTCGTTAATAAACTCGCCTTCAAGTAAGCCGTAATTGCGGACTAGCTCATACTGCGGGGTTATACCGGTGATCTCGGTGTTCGTCGATTCACCGCTGAAAGTGACCGTGCCGTTGCCCTGTATGGCGGGCGCCACCGCGGCGATGGACGGCGCTTGAAACGGGTCAGCCAAAGCTTCGGCATCGGACAGGGTCAGCGGCTTTTCAATGCGGATGTCTTCGGTGAAATTGCCGCCAAAGACGAACAGCAAATTACTGCCCAACCCGCTGATCGAGCCGGTGATGGTATCCTGCGCGCCGGTACCCACCGCCAGCATGGCAATCACCGCGCCTACGCCAATGACGATACCCAGCATGGTCAGTCCGGTACGCAGCTTGTTCGCGCTCAGGCTTTCAAGGGCTTCAAGAATCGCCTGCCACAGGTTCATGCCGGCTCCTCTACCACCAGCCCGTCGTACAAGCGGATGACACGCTGCGTCTGGGCAGCTACGGCAGGATCATGCGTGACGATGATGACCGTTGTGCCGCGCTCGCGGTTAAGGGTTAACAGCAAATCCATGATCTCCTTGCCGGATTTGGAGTCGAGGTTGCCGGTTGGCTCATCAGCCATAATGATGGCCGGGTTATTCACCAGCGCCCGCGCGATGGCCACGCGCTGCTGCTGCCCGCCGGAAAGTTCCGGGGGACGGTGAGTCATGCGGTCGCCCAAACCTACCGATTCCAGAGCTTCACGCGCCAATTGGGTACGCCCCTTGCTGACCCCTGCGTAGCGCATGGGCAGCTCGACATTGGAAAGCGCGGTCGCGCGCGGCAGCAAGTTAAAACTCTGAAAGACGAAGCCAACTTTTCGGTTGCGAATGCCCGCCAGCTGATCGCTGGAAAGGTGCGAAACAACCTCGCCATCCAGGATGTATTCGCCGCCAGTGGGGCGGTCAAGGCAGCCGAGGATATTCATCAGAGTCGATTTTCCCGACCCGGACGGTCCCATGATGGACACTACCTCGCCGCGCTGAATGCGCACGGTAGCGCCGCTCAAGGCATGCACCTCCTGGGTGCCCATCCGGTAAATTTTTGTAAGACCGGAGGCTTCAATCACCCAATCAGTCATTGAATTTACCTCACGAACGGCGGTGGGCCGGCTTCGAATTGGGTCGGCGGATTAAGCACCACCGTGTCACCTGCTTTGACATCGCCAGAGATGATCTCACTGGTCGAGTCTGACTGAGCGCCGATTTTAATGGGAACCGCAGTCGGGACGCCCTGTTTGAGCAGGTACACCACCCGCTGCCCTTCACGCAGACGGACCGCCCGGTTTGGTACCAATAACACATCTTCCAGCTGGTTGATGACGATATTCACGGCAGCAGTCATGCCCGGCCGCACGCTATCATCCTTGTTTTGCAGCTCGATGGTCACAGTGAAATTTACGATGCCCGTCACCGGGGTGCCCACCCGGCCAACCTCGATAATTACACCGGTGTATTCCTTGCCGAGGATGGCATCGAAGCTCATGGTCACTGGCTGCCCCACTGTAATCCGGTTGATATCCGCTTCGGGAACCTGGACATCCACCAGCAAGCGTGAGAGGTCGTCCAGCCGGAAGGACGCCGTGCCGGGGGTCACCTGGTCGCCAACCTTGGAATTGACCTCGGTAATGGTGCCGTTGAACGGCGCGGACAGCGACGCGAGCCCAAGCGACGCCTCGATAGCGGCAATGCGGGCTTCCGCGGCGCGAATATCCGCCGGATCTGGGCCGTCCTTGATGCGCACCCATTCGCGCAAAGCGTCATCGTATTTGGCTTGAGCCAACCCAACCGAAGCATCCGCCTGCTCCACTTCCAAGGCATTCGGGCCGCCCTCCAGGTACGCCAAATTTGCCTGGGCTAATTCCAACTGGCGGCGGGCGTTGAGCAGCGCTGAATAGGTATTTAAACGGGTAGTGTTATCGGGCGAAAAATCCTTTACCCGGTCGTAGAGGTCCTCGTAGCGCGCCACTTCATCCTCAGCCAGCGTTAACCGCGTACGGGCTTCTTCCAGCGTCAGGTCGCTGGCACGTGAATAATCCTTGCTGGTGCGTTTGTTTTTGGCGGTGGTGAGGTCATCTTGAGCCTGAGCCAGGTTAAACTGCGCCTGGGCGCGCGCCAACCCGGATTCCTGTAAATTCTGCAGCGCACGTTGGGCCGTGACCAGGTCGGCTTCGGCCAGGATGAGCGATTGCGGCAGCGAGCTCTGGCTCAGCCGGCCGAGAACATCGCCGGCGCCCACCACCTCCCCCACCGCGACTTTGATCTCGCCAATTTG
>CALMGN010000076.1 GCA_937863605.1 uncultured Anaerolineaceae bacterium | reverse complement strand
CTGCGATTGGCGACTCAGTCGAAATTTGGACGATTTGTGCCGGCGATCCCCCGCCCGGGCCGCTTCCGCCGTTCGCACGGTCGCTGCACAACCGTTGGGGGACACACCGCGACGCGGCTGCCGTACGCCGGTCTGAAGACTACCGATCATGCCTGCGGTTAGGGGCAGTTCCACGCCATTTCGCCATCCCGGACTGTATCTATCGGCGCATCCCGCTGACCGGCAAACCGCTCATCACCGTCAATGACAATCTATTCCAACCGCTGCCGGAGTCTCAACTTTCCCTGGTTGACGATCTGCGCGACCAACTGGCGAATGCTCTGCCACCTAAATGCCAGATCGTCAATCCGCTAACGCTTGGCAACCACCTCGACCATCAACTGGTTCGCCGGGCTGCCGATGGACTTGGCCGTCCGCTGCTGTACTACGCCGATTACCCTTACACGGTTCAAGACCGTAACGATCTTACGCCGTGGATTCATCCCGACTGGCAGACATTCACTCAGCCAGTCTCGCTTACCGGGTTGCGCGCCTGGCAGGATGGTGTGGCGGAACACGACAGCCAGATTAGCACCTTCTGGCAGTCCGTGCCCGAAATGGAAGCCGCACTTCAATCCTACCTACAGGCAGGCGGGGGTTGCAAGTTATGGGGCAATTTGGCCGGTGAAACCATAACAAATCTGTAAATTAGTGGCTTTTTTAACAAATATTGCTACAATAAACCTATGCGAAAAACGCAGGCGTATCGACTCCCCCAACCCGCAAAATTAGCCGTCGGAAATTTGTGCTATACTGAATCCATGCAGGACTCGCGCATCTATTGGAGCCAATGGGAACAGAAATTGCAGGGTTTGGGGGTAAGTGAGCTGGCAGCCGCGCTATTGGATGGTGCCGGGTCACTCCGGCTCCTGGCAGCTCAACTGGTACATGCGGGCACTCCTTTTATCGGGGCTTCTTCAGCAGCCGATCAATGGCAGGCCCTGGCAGCCCTGCTCGAAGACAAAGATTCTGCGCAGCAATTTATCTCCTTTCTTCGGGAGGAGGATCACTCTTGATTACGATACTTGGAGTGCTCGGCCTGGGGGTGGTATTCCTGGCAGCCGGGTTAATGATCATCTTACGCATGACTGGCAAAGACCGCGGCCAACCGGCCTTTCGGAAAATTGCTGCTTTCGATGATTTAAAGAAATCCATTGGTCTGGCTGTCGAAAATGGCACCCGCATCCACATCACGCTTGGCAAAGCCAGCCTGGCTCAACCCTTCAACCCTTCGGCATTGGCAGGTCTGGCTGCATTGGACCGCATCGCCCAGATCAGCAGCATCAGCGACCGGCCGCCCATTGCCAGCAGCGGCGACGGCGGACTGACGCTTCTCAGCCAGGATACGCTGCATGCGGCTTACCGCAGCGTGCATGCTCCGGAATTGTACGATCCCGGGCGTGGTCGATTAACTGGCATCACCCCCATGTCGTATATTGCTGGGACCCTGCCCATTGCTGCAGATGAAGACGTCTCGGCGCATGTGATGATTGGCAATTTTGGCCCTGAAATCGCGCTGGTGACCGAAGCAGCTGACAATGCTGGAGCCTTCAGTCTGGCAGCCAGCGACTCTTTGCCCGCCCAGGCGGCCCTGTTTGCCTCCGCCCAGCAGCCGATCATCGGCGAGGAGTTATTCGCCGCTCCCACCTACCTGGAAGCCAACCGCGGCCATGCCGCCAGCCTGCAGACCCAGGATATTTTGCGTTGGGGTGTCATTGCGATCATCATCGGAGGAGCATTGTTAAAAATGGTGGGGGTTTTATGAGAGCTCCACTTTCCACTGCTATTGCAATTGGCGCCGGGATCATCACCTTGCTAGGTTTGTTCATCCCGGTCGAACCGATTACCTCTCTTCGCGGCCGTTTGATCGAGTGGGCGGTCCTGCTGGCAGGGGTCGCCGGTCTGGTTGCGATCGTCCACCTGCTCAGCGTCCACTGGCGCAAGATGACTGCCCGCCGCAACAAAAATATTCCCTCCGCTTTTTTGTTGATCGCTTTTGCGCTCACTTTTGCAGCCGGGATGGTGTTGAAACCCGGTCACCCGTCCATGCAGAAAATCGTCACCCATATTCAGGTGCCCATCGAGGCCAGCCTGATGGGCGTCCTGGCTGTTACATTGACGGTTGCCGCCATTCGCTTATTTCAGCGCCGCAGTGGTTGGATGTCATTTCTATTTGCGGTCAGCGCATTTGTTTTCCTGATTATCGGCAGCGGCTTACTCTCCTCATCTGCCAACATTCCAGTGCTGAAAGACATACTGGCGGCTGTCAACGCCCTGCCCGTAGCTGGGGCGCGCGGCATCCTGATCGGCATCGCTCTCGGCAGCCTGACGACCGGTCTGCGGGTTTTGTTGGGAACTGACCGCCCTTATAGTGGATAAAGCATGAGCGAAATCATCTGCCCGTACTGCGGATCTACGAATACAATCGATGCGCTTACCTGCTTGAGCTGTAACAAATCACTGTATGACGACGTCGAGACACCAGCCGGCCTTCCTCAACAGGATGGAATGGAATGGTTAAACACCTTCCGCGGGTTGGAGAGCGATTCAAATGCTTCCCCTTCCACTGCGGAGCCGGGCAGTGAATCTGCGGATGCCGAGTCGGAGGTTCCGGAATGGCTGGCGCGAATTCGGGCGCGCAAGGTAGAAGAAGCTCCCCCGCCCGAAGAAGAACCGCTTGAACCGGATGAATTGCCATCCTTTATAAACCAGGATGCTGATTTGCCGGATTGGATAAAAGAAATTAAATCGGGCGATATTCCGCAACCCCTCGAGGAAAACACCGATAATATCCCGGATTGGCTAAAGAGCCTGGCCGGTGAAGATAATTTGCCTTCCCCGCCGGCACCATCCGCGATGCCGGGTATTTCGCTGCCAGATATCCCGAACGACCTTCCGGTGGAAGGTCTGGATGAATTCAATTTTGAGGCTCTGACAGAAAAAGCCAGTCCGATCGGACCAGTTGACCTTCCCGTTGACACCAGCGAACTGCCGGACGATCTGTTCGATGATATACCCGCCGACCAACCCCCGTCTGCCCCGGATATCGACCGGCCAGACCTGGATTGGCTGGATGAACGGATCGAAACGGGTATTCCGCGAGGCGGACCTTTAGCTCAACCGCTCGATGAACTGGAATGGCTGAACCCGCCCACGACAAAACAAACCGAACTATCGCCCTCCACTGAGGAACCTGAACCGGCCGAGCCCGCTCAATTGCCAGATTGGATGTTCGAATCGGTCGAACCGACTGCCGATGAAATCGCTGAATCGGCAAAATTTGATTTTGCAGCTCCTGGTAGCAGCCTCCCAGGAAGTGGTGACGAAGAGTTGATCTCCCCGCTCCAGGAAGAAGGTTTGCCCGATTGGCTGCTGGATGATGAAGCCGCACCCCTGGTGCCTGGCACCGAATATCTGCCAGAGGGATCCTCGGATATCGAAGAAGCCCAAATGCCGGGCTGGCTGCATGCCATGCGCCCGGTCGAAGCGGCTGCTCCCAACCTGATTGCTTCAGAGGAAGAAAACCGGATCGAAGCCAGCGGGCCACTGGCTGGATACCAGGGTGTTTTACCCGGTCATGGCGTGGTTACTCATTACAGTAAACCGCCAGTTTACTCCGCCCGCATGCAGGTGACGGACAAACAACGTATTTACGCCACCCTTTTCGAAACACTCATCGCTGACGAAACCCGGGTTGGCGCGCCTGCGGCAGCCAATACCACCACCCCTCAGCTTGTCTTGCGGCTGGTAGTCGGCCTTTTGATGGTCATTGCTCTTCTAGGAGTTTTGATCCTGCAACCCGGTTTTGCGGTTTTCCCAACCCTCGTCCCGCCTGAATCGGTTGCCTTCTACGATACAGTCCAAACCCTCACGGCCGCTGCCACCCCGCCACGGGTATTGGTCGCGCTGGATTACGATCCTTCCCTCTCAGGGGAATTGCGCACCATTTCCACCTCGGTCCTTGAGGACTGGATGGCAGGCAACAGTGGGCTGGCATTCGTCTCAATCAGTCCGACCGGTCCAGCCCTGGCTGCTGAGCTGGTAACCGCGGCTGCCGTCCAATCCCCGGCTTACATAAGCGCCGAAAGGGTGATCAACCTGGGCTATCTGCCCGGTGGCGCTTCTGCACTGGCGGCGCTGGCGAATGACCCGACCCGCACCGCCCCAACCACCATGGATGGCCTTTCTGCCTGGGACAGCCTGTTACTGCAAGGCATGACCGCGGTTTCAGATTTTGATGCCATTTTATTGCTGACCGATAATACAGAAAATTCACGCGCCTGGATAGAGCAAGTCAAACCGGCGGCTGGCAACGCACCCTTGCTGGTTATCTCCAGCGCTCAGGTAGCACCCGCACTGCAGCCGTATGTCCAGTCCGGTCAAATTACCGGAATGGTCGCCGGATTCATGGGCGGAGCCGCCTATGAGCAGTTGACCCAATCTCCGAGCGGTCCGGTGCGCGGCTATTGGGACGCCTACCAGGGCGGAATGCTTCTGATTGCAGCACTGATGTTTATCGGTGCGGTCGTATTTGGAATTAAGAAATTCGTTCGCCGAAACAAAAAGGCTTGAGCGTATGGCACCCGACCTTTTGTGGACTTTCATCGCATTCTTCCTGACCATCCTGGTGTTGAGCTACGTGATGGGCGACAACGCCCTCTTCCGCCTGGTAATGATGGTCTTTGTCGGCATTTCTGCGGGGTATGCCGCGGTGTTGATTTTCTACCAGGTGCTCATGCCGCGCCTGATCACCCCGCTGGTCACCACCCCATTGGCAGCCAATACTGCCTTGGTTATCCCGGCGGTTCTCGGTGTCTTGCTGCTCTTCAAGCTGTCACCGCGCCTGTCGATTCTTGGCAACCCGTCCATGGCCCTTCTGACTGGTGTTGGAGCTGCAGTGGCGATCGGTGGTGCAGTTACTGGAACGCTGTTCGGGCAAATCAGCGGCACGATCTCGCCTTTTGAACTATCCGGCCTGTCATCCGCAGGCAGCGTCATCAGCCAGTTGTTTGGCGGAATCGTCTTGCTGGCCGGTACCGTGTGTTCTCTGGCCTATTTCCATTTTGGGGCGCGCAAAAAAAACGGAGAAAATACGGGGTCGCAGCCGGTACTCATTCAGATTCTGGCGCGCATTGGCCAGATATTCATAGCTATTACACTGGGCGCGTTGTTTGCCGGTGTGCTCGCGGCTTCCCTGGCCGCATTGATCGAGCGCCTTGACTTCCTCATTAATGTCCTCAAGCCCTTAATATCTTAAAGGCGGTTATGTCCACACCCACTGCTGAAGCCGAATCATTGCTGTCCATAGAAATTGGCACCATTCACACCCGTGCTCTACTTTTTGATCTGGTGGACGGCCAATACCGCTTTCTAGGCGCAAGCCGGGTACTCAGCACCTATGGCGCACCCTTTTATGATATTAGTGAAGGCATCTTCCAGGCTCTCAAGCAATTGCAGGATGGAACTGCACGGAATTTTTTAGAGGATTCTCGCCTGGTGATCCCAGGCCGCGCTGACGGCGCCGGCATCGACAGCCTGGTGCTCACCTATACCGCCGGACCCGGGCTGCGCATTGCCGTGCTAGGTTTGCTGGAAGATGTTTCGCTCGAAAGCGCCCGGCGTCTGGTGACCTCCACCCAGGGCGTGCTGGTTGAAGCGATTGGCCTGAATGACCACCGGAAACATGAGGTACAGGTCGACGCGCTGCTCAAAGCCAAACCGGACTTAATCGTGATCGCCGGTGGAACTGAAAAAGGTGCAACCCGCTCAGTTGGCAAAATCATTGAACTGGTGTCCATGGTGCTGCAGCTAACTCCACGCGATCACCTACCCGAAATCATGTACGCGGGCAACCAGGCGATGCAGAAGCATGTCACTGAAGCCTTGAGCCGTTTTGGTGAGGTGCAGGTTGCGCCCAATGTCCGCCCAACCATAGATAATGAAGTCCTTGCACCCGCGCAGGAAATGCTGGCAAAAACCGTCACCCGCATTCGCAACCAACACCTGGGCGGTTTGCAGGCGTATGCTTCCATTACTTCAGCAGCGCCGACCCCCTCCTCGCATGCTTTTGGCCGCATGGTGCGTTACCTCAGCCAGATCAATAATCCACAAAAATACGTGCTGGGGGTTGACCTGGGCGCGTCCTACACCACCCTGGCAGCTGCCCAGGAAGGGAAACTCGAACTGAGTGTGTACCCGCTAGGCCTGGGTGCCGGGTTGAAATACGCCCTGGAAAAATCCGACCTGGCAGAAATTACCCGCTGGCTCCCCATGCACATTCCCGACGACCAGGTGCGGGATTACCTCTGGCAAAAGACGCTCTTCCCGGCCAGCATTCCCGCCTCAGTCGAAACCCTGGCAATCGAGCAAGCGGCTGCCCGTCAGATTCTCAACCTGGCCGTGCGAACCCATCGGGCGCGTTACCAGAATCCCCTGCAGTCCTTCGAACCCGTCATCGTCTCTGGCTCCGCGCTCGCACAGACCTCGCCAGCCCAGACATTATTAATGCTGTTGGACGGCCTCCAGCCGGTTGGCACCACCACCTTCGTGCTTGACCCCTACGGGCTGACTCCTGCCCTGGGAGCTGCTGCCGAGGTCAACGCCATGCTGCCAGTCCAGGTGGTCGAGTCGAATGCCTTTGTTAACCTTGGCACGGTTATTTCTCCGCTATCCAATGCCCGCTATGGCACCAGCATCATGAATGTGCGCATCGAGTACGAATCCGGCGAAGAAGCCATCCACGAAATCCGTCAGGGTAATCTATACCAACTTCCTATTCAACCAGGTCAGACTGCGCGGATTCATATGGAGCCGCTGCGCCCGATTGAAATTGATCCCATGCACAACGCTGACACCCGTAGTTTCAAAGTGATTGGCGGGGTCTGCGGGACGGTGATCGATGCGCGCGGCCGGCCTTTGGCCCTACCCGCGGATGATTCACGCCGCCGGGATATGCTAAAAAAATGGGCGATGGCCCTTGGCAGCTAAGCCTGAACATGCAAAATTTTTACGAGAATCCCTCATGATCACCCCAGTCACTCATTTGCTTCCCCTCACCCACCTGCGCCGAGACCGAATGCTGCCTGTAAAAGGGCGCGTCCTGGTCAGTGTTGGATCGCACGTGAACGCGACCGACATTGTTGCAGAAGCTGACCAGGACGGCGGACATTTGATCCTGGATGTTCGCCGCGCTCTCAACTTTCGCCGCATGGAGGAAGCCCATAAACGCATGCGCTATAAAGTTGGAGAGAAGGTCGAAAAAGGCGACATTCTTGCCCAGACTGGCGGAATCATCCCCCGTGTTCTGCGCGCTCCGGCTGATGGCAAAATCATTGGCATTTACCGTGGTCAAATTATCCTCGAGACGCCCGGTGGAAAATTAGAAATTCAGGCGGGGATCACCGGGAAAGTCACCGAAGTACTGCCGGACCGCGGCCTGGTAATCGAGGGGGATGGGGCGTTGCTGCAGGGGGTATGGGGCAACGGGAAGATCGCTGTTGGGATGCTCTTAATCAACGATCAACCCCCCGAGGATGAATTAACCCGGGCAACGCTCAATGTAAATATGCGCAGCGCGGTGGTGCTCGCCGGTCACGTAGCCAGTCCAGAGACCCTGATTGCCGCAGATGAATTGCTCGTTCGCGGACTGATCCTGGCCAGCATGACCGCTGACTTGATCGAAACCGCTGTTAAAGTGAATTATCCAATCATCCTGATGGAAGGTTTTGGGCGGATACCCCTCAACCAGGCAGCTTATAACCTGTTTTCCACCAATGAAAAACGCGATATTGTCATCAACGCTGTCTGGGATGCCGACCGCAATGAAAAACCGGAGTTGTTTATTCCGCTTCCGGCTCAAGGCAGCCCAGCCCAGGATTATTCCGAGTTAACCCGGGGTAAAACCGTCCGTGTGACCGTACCCCCTTACGCCGGGCAATCCGCGCTTTTGGTGGCCGTCCGGCCTGGGTTGACCCTGCTGGCCAACGGCCAGCGGGTGAGCGCCGCAGACGTACAACTCGGTACAAATCAGGTGGTTACCGTACCCCTCGCGAACCTGGATGTGTTAGAATAGAATAAGGAGATCGCCCCATGAGCCTTGACAATAAACCCCCAGAAGAGAATTTGCCTGAAGGAAATCCGCCGGAAGATAACTACGACGAGTTTCGCGACCAATATGAGGATGAAGTCCCGGCCGAAGTGGAAGAACCCCAGACAGGCGGCAGCCGGTCCTTCATCACCGTGATCGGCGTCATTGGCTCTATCATCGTTTTGGTTGTGCTGGCCCTGGTTGCATACTTCCTGCTCACCCGCGGACAACTGGCTACCCGTTTCCAGCAGCAAGCCGCTCAAATCAACGCTGAGAATACGGCTGTGGCAGCGACTGCGACAGGTGTGTCAAAGGCGCAGATGACTCAAAAGGCCATTCTGCCTCCCACCTGGACACCCGTACCTCAAATTACAGCAGTGCAGGCTTCTCCAACCCCGAAACCGACCAATACCACAGCGGCTGGCAGTTCAAATGCTGCCGATAATCAAACAGCCACAGCACAGGCCAACCTGACCTTGTCAGCGCAAGGCGGCTCAGCCGGAACCCCGGTCTCCCAGGCCTCCTCTCCTACCGTCCGTGCGACCACCAGCGCCAGTGCAACCGCTCGTGCCACTGCGACCAGTCGCGTCAGCGCTACGCCGTTGAAAACCGCCACTGCGCTGCCGCAGACCGGTTTTGCCGATGAGGTTGGCTTGCCTGGTCTGCTCGGTCTGGCGCTCAGCCTGGTGGTAGTGGTATTCGCTGCCCGGCGTATCCGGCTGTCCTCCAGCCATTAAAAGAATACAGTCCCCAGGGGATCTTACTTCCTGGATGTCCCCAGGTTGAAAATTTTAGCAACTGAATCACAAAGCCCCCTCGAAAATTCGAGAGGGCTTTGTATTTATTTCATCGGTTAATTCAGTGGAATAAATGACCTACATCACATCCTGAGCGACTTGTTGGCCGAATCCAAGCAGCGCCTTGACCATGTCATCCGTGCGGCCTTCAGCATAAACCCGCAATACGGGTTCAGTGCCTGACGGGCGGATCAACAGCCACGAGTCATCGCTCATAATGTATTTCACCCCGTCAACAACGCTCACTTCCTGAACCTTCTCGCCGCCAATTTCGGATGGTGCACATTCCCGTAAATAGACGGTCATCTTGTCTTTTGAAACCGGATGACCCAGCCGGATATCTTTGCGTTCGTAAAATGCCGGTCCAACTTCCTTCAAAAGATCTTTGACCAGTTCAGACAGCGAGACCCCATAGCTGGCCACCATCTCGACCAACAGCAGCCCCATGATCACACCGTCGCCTTCCGGGATATGACCCTTGAACGAAATGCCGCCGGATTCCTCGCCGCCAATCAAAACATCTTCTTTCAGCATCCGGTCGGCAATGTGATTAAACCCAACTGGGGTTTCATAGAGCGTCAAGCCGTACTTCTTTGCCAGCCGGTCGATCATCCGGGTGGTGGAAACGGTACGCACCACCGCGCCTCTCAAGCCGTGTTTTTCGACCAGGTAGCGCAGCGCCAACGCCATAATCTTGTGCGGGTCGACAAAATTTCCGCGCTCATCCATCGCGCCAATGCGATCCGCGTCGCCATCCGTCGCCAGGCCAAAACTGCCGTAACCCATAGAGATGGCGCCGGCCAACGCGCCCAGGTAGCGGCTGATCGGCTCGGGGTGCACGCCGCCAAAACCCGGGTTCATTTCGCCGCGCACTTCGTAAACCTCGCAGCCGGTCCCTTGCAGTACCGAGCGGAGCACTCCGCGTCCAGAGCCGTACATTGAATCGACCACGATACGTTGAGGGTTCTCAGCGATGATGTCGAAGTTGATCAATTTCCGCAAATGCTCGGAATAGGCCGGGATGGGATTAAAGCGCGTGATAAGGTTTGTGTCGCGCGCCTGTTCGTACTCCATGACATTCGGCCCGCGACCCTGTGTTTCGTTATCATTAAGGTAGATCTCCACCTTGCGGCATTGCTCGGGCGAAGCGGACCCGCCGAATGCGGCTTTGAGCTTGACGCCGTTATAGCGCGGTGCATTATGAGACGCGGTAATCATGATGCCGCCAATCGCATTCAAGTTGCGCACCGCATAAGAAATGGCTGGCGTGGGAGCGTCAGCCTGAGCCAGATAAACCTTGAAGCCGTTTGCGGCTAATACGCGAGCCGTCTCGACGGCATACCGGTCCGAGAGGAAGCGGGTATCAAAACCTACCACCATGGAATGCGGGTCAGGATTAAGTCCAGCCGCCTCGCCGTTTATCCACGAATCCGATCGGACTGCATCGGCAATCGCCTGTGTGACCTGGCGTAAATTGTTAAAGGTAAAGGTATCCGAGATTACGGCGCGCCAGCCATCGGTGCCAAAATGGATCATGAATTTTACTCCTGACCTTGGAATTTACTCAATAAGAGAGGCTATTTTACCACCCCGGAGCGGGTGTGGCGGTAGCCAATAAACTTTGGACAATCCAACCTTCAAAACCATTTTCGGTTCGGACCTTGACCCAGATGGTGCCGCTGTTGCCGCGAACCGGGTCCGAGATCACCTCCAGCATATTGCCATTCAAGATTGAAGAGATGATTTTTCCATCGGGTTCATCACGCAGCAATGCGCCGCCACCAGTTGGCGCCTCAACCCTCGCCCAAATCGGCGTTGGTTGCGGGGTAATCGTTTGCGTTGGCGTGCCAGTTGGCGCAAACGTGATGGTTGGGGTAAGGGTCGCTGTCGACGATTGAATAACCACCGGTTCCGGAGTGGTCGTTCGCGTCAGCGTGACCGTGAGTGTCGGGCTGGGATTGGCAGGCTGCATGATAGGTGCAGGTGTTTGTACGACTGCCAGGGCTGACCCCTGGCTTATGCGCGAGGTCATGATTGCGGCTGCCAGGATGCCCAGGGTTAACGCGGTTAGCAGGAAACCGGTTAGATTTTTAGGCGGTTGCCCCAGAATGATCAACGTGATGATGCCGACCAGGACTGCCCATGCTACGTGCACGCCCACAACGGTGATCCCTGCAATCCATACGCTGTCATTATAGGCTACCAAATTGAAGCCGGCAGCGGTTAATGGCGGGAAAAGCCCATAGGCAATGGCAACGTTGGCAACCAGCGGTCTTTGGCGGGGTGAGCGAACCAGCATATAAACCGAAAGTCCCACCCCAACCGCCAGAACGAGGAAATTCGGCCACGCATAGGTTGTCCAGGAGGTGAAGACTGGCACCCGGTTGAGCGGGAGTAAAGGCATCAGAGCACCAGCCAGGGCGCCGAAACCGAATATGAACAGCGCTGCAGCCAGCGTGTTCAAGATGGACTTAAGCAAATACCTGCCTGATCCGGTTATCGCGGCCAGTGAGATCCCCAACACCGGCCCCAGGAACGGCGCAAAGAGGACGCCAAGTACCAGCAGTGCATCCGAAAACAATAGCAGCGCTATTGCCAGCGTCACGCCCGAGAGCAGACAAGCGATGAAATAGTCGTAAGAAGGGGTTAACTGCCGGGCCAGGGCTTCCAGCCACGCCGTCCGCTCATCGTCGCTTTGCGGCAATAACGCCCGGTGAAGGCGCCGGCGGCGGGCTGCAGCCAGATTTGTATCGTTTTCGGAGGGAAGGGGTTCGCTGGTTGGAAGGCTCATTTTCGCAATGTCGCAATCATTCGGAGAGGTTTTTCGAGCAATTCAAAGGCAGCCAGGATATCCGGCACAACGATATCAGCTGCTAACAGTGTTTCTGCGGCAGCGCCTTCGCGAGAAAGCACGCAAATTCCGACTGCAGCAGCTCGCAGCATATCTCTGTCATTTGCCCCCTGTCCAATGGCCACAACTTGCGCAGCGCCCAACCCCTTAATAAAAGCAGCTTTTTGGGCGCTTTCGTCCCCGGGTTGGATGATATGTGCAGTCAATTCGAGCTGGTGGTCAATTTGAGCCTGCCCGCCGTGGGTATTGGCGGTCAGTAGATGTATTTCGAGCCGGTCGCGCAAGGTTTTGAACCCGCGGGCAACTCCATCCAACAATTTTCCGTCCAAGGCCAGTGTGCCATTCACGTCGCAGACCAGGTAATTGAGTTTTAAGGTTCCCCGCCCGGGCACATTCAATTCAATCATGGTTCAATTATAATACAGCCCAATAACCATACTTACCGGGTACAATAACCAACATGACCTTGAAAAAGCCATCACACCTATTCCTGCCTGTTGTCTCGTTCCTGTTATTGGTGATTCTGGCGGCCTGTAACGCCAGCCCGGCTGCCACTCAAACTCCACCGGTCAATCAATCCCCCTCGGCAGTCCCTACCGATGTCGTTCCGCCTACCCCGACACCCGCACCCGCCACGATCTGGTTGATCGCCGGCCCGGAGGTGGATGCCCAATTGCGCGAGAAATTCTCGACCTGGTTGGCGAATCAGGCCGCGCTGGAGAATTTAGCTTTTGAGGAACGCGATTCCTTCCGCCAGAGTGATCTGCCTGCTGAATTACGGGCGGCGGTTTTTCTTTCTCCTGCGGACGACATTTCAGCCCTGGCTGATAATCTGTCCAACACCCAATTTGCAGTTGTTACCCCCTCGGATCTGCAGCCTGCGGCCAATTTGAGCGTGATCCGAACGGCTGATAACCAGGCTGTGTTTCTGGCGGGTTATCTGGCCACTCTGAATGCACCGGATTTCCGTTCGGGCGCCTTGTTCGTGGACGGAGCAGCCAACAGTGCTCAACTGCAAGACAGCTTTTTGAACGGCGGACGGTATTTCTGCGGGCGCTGCGCCCCGGTTTATGCACCGATTGTGCTTTTTCCTCAAGTCGGGTTGGTTCCCGCCAACACCGATGCCGCTGGTTGGCAAACAGCATTTGATGCCCTCGACCAGAACAACATTGAAATGCTCTACCTGCCCGCAGAAGGTCTGCTGCCTGATTTCCTGGCCTACCTGGCTGGCAAGAATGTCGGGGTTATCAGCAGCGCTCCCCCACCGGCTGGCAGCGAGGGGATGTGGGTGGCGACTGTCCAGACCGATGCTCTGGCGGCAATGGCAGCCCTCTGGCCGGATTTGACCGCGGGTACGGGCGGCAAAGCCGTGCAGGCTGGCCTGGCGTTGACCAGTGTCAACACGGCGAATCTATCTATAGGCCGTCAGCAGTTGACCGAAAAAATTATCCCCGATTTGACCAGCGGAGTCATTTCACCGCTGACCGTTCCTTAGCCTTATCTGTCGCCCGTAACCTGTGATGGCGGGGGGTAAAACCCTGCAATTTGCGTTTTTCAAACCACCGGCGGGCTGCCTTGAAATTCATCCATCGAAGTCTGACCGGGTGGCGTAATGTTGCGCCGCTGCAGTACTTGACCAATGGTCATCCACAGGATCTTGATATCCAGGCCAAAGGACCAGTGGTCAACATACCAAACATCCAGCGCAAATTTCTCTTCCCAGGTGAGCGCGTTGCGACCGTTTACCTGTGCCCATCCGGTAATGCCGGGCAGAACGTCATGGCGGCGGTGCTGTTCAACCGAATAACGGGGTAAATATTCCACCAAAAGCGGGCGTGGTCCTACCAGACTCATTTCTCCACGCAGCACATTGAAGAGTTCGGGAAGTTCATCCAGGCTGGTTATGCGTAAAAATCGTCCCAGGCGGGTGAGACGCTGTGTGTCCGGCAGAGGGGTGCCGCTACCATCCCGTTCATTGGACATCGACCGGAATTTGTACAGAGTAAAAATCTTTCCCTTAAATCCTGGGCGGGGTTGACGGAATATAACTGGCTGGCCGTGCGCGGATCGGACCAGCACTGCCAGCGCTGCTAAAAGCGGCGAGGTGAGAATCAGCCCGAGACTGGAAATAAGCAAATCGAATATTCTTTTGGACGCGGGAACCCGCACTATTCTGGATTGGGGATCAAGCATATGCGCATTGTACCAAAAACCCGCATGGTTGGATTATAATTTTGCCAAAACATATGAAATCAGGAGACAGTTCATGCGTTTGAAGATCAGCATCGAATATTGCGCTGTTTGACATTACACCGACCGGGCTGCCAGTCTGGCGACCGACCTGCTCAAGTATTATGAGCCTGAAATCGACTCCTTGACATTGATCCCATCCTCAGGCGGCCGGTTCGAAATCACCGTCAACGAGAATTTGCTTTTTTCGAAAGCTGCAACCCACCGGCACGCTATACCTGGAGAAATTACCACCCTGGTTTCAAACTATATCACGGAAGGCGATCGATCATGACCAAAAAGGGACGCGTTTTTTCCGGCGCCCGCCCCACCGGGCGGCAGCACCTTGGCAACTACCTTGGCGCCATGCGCAATTATGTCGCGCTGCAAGAGGACTACGACTGCGTTTACTGCATCGTCGATGTTCACGCACTGACTACCATGGATTCCACCCTGGATCTCAAGCAGAACACGTACGATATGGCGCTCGATTGGGTGGCAGTGGGAATTCGACCGGAGGAATCGATCATCTTTATCCAATCGCATGTCCCGCAAGTGATGGAGCTGCACACTTACCTTTCCATGGTCACCCCGATTGGCAAATTGACCGACCTGCCGACGTTCAAAGACAAAGTACGCGAGAATCCCAACAACGTCAACTACGGCCTGGTGGGTTACCCGGTGCTGATGGCGGCCGACATCCTGCTTTACGGCACCGATTTCGTCCCGGTAGGCATTGACCAGGCACCGCATCTCGAATTCACCCGCGAGGTGGTCCGCTCGTTTAATTACCGCTACGGCAAGCCGGTGCTTAAAGAGCCGCAGATGAAAGCCACCTCGGTCCCCAAGGTATTGGGGATTGACGGGGTCCAGAAAATGGGCAAGAGCCTCAATAATCACATCGAGCTGGCTGCCACCCCGGAAGAAACCACCCAACGCGTGATGCAGATGGTTACTGACCCGGCGCGGGTACGCCGCAGCGATCCGGGCAACCCGGATGTATGCAACGTGTTCTCGCTCCACAAAATTTTCTCGACGCAGGCGGAAGTTGACATGGTCAATGTGGAATGCCGGCGGGCGGGCATCGGTTGTGTGGACTGCAAAAAATTACTGGCAAAAAACTTGAACGCGCACCTTGAACCCTTCCGTGCCCGGCGCACTGAGCTGGATAAAAACCCAGCTTACATCTGGGATGTACTGGAAGACGGTGCTAAACGCGCGAGCGTCCTGGCCGAAGAAACCATGGTGAACGTCCGCAGCGCCATCGGGCTGCCCTGATGCGGGCAGTCGTCCAGCGCGTCAAGCGCGGCAGCGTCCAGGTGGATGGTCAAACCATTGCGGCCATTGACCGCGGCTATGTCATTTTATTGGGGGTTGGCCCCGACGATACTGATGAAACAGCCGCTGCCCTGGCCAAGAAAATTTCCTTGCTGCGTGTCTTCGAAGATGAGCAAGGCAAAATGAACCTCTCGATCCAGGACGTTGGCGGACGAGCACTGGTTGTGTCGCAGTTTACGCTGTATGCCGATACCAGCCGCGGCAACCGGCCTTCGTTCATCAACGCCGCTGCGCCAGAGATTGCCAGCCCGCTGGTGGAACACTTCGCTGCTCACCTTGCCGGATTCGGCATCCCCGTCCAGCAAGGTGAATTCGGCGCCCACATGCTGGTTGATATCGAAAACGATGGGCCGGTTACCATCTGGTTCGAATTTTGAGTCAGTTCCGGCCACAATTGGTCGGGACAGTCAATTTCGGTCAATTTCGGTTGACTATTTCTAATCTGATATGGTAATATCAAGCTGCTTATATCCGTTAACGCGAAACGGATAATTTTTAATCAGCGTGTCTTTTTCGAGAGAGGAGAAAGCCCATTAGTACCACAAATTATCGGGTAAATGAGGCGATCCGCGTACCAGAAGTGCGCGTAATTGGGCCAAATGGGGAAAACCTGGGGGTAATCCCGATTGAAACGGCTCTTAAGGTCGCAAGAGAAGCCGAAATGGATCTCGTCGAGGTGTCAGGTAATGCCGTTCCGCCTGTATGCCGGGTCATGGATTTTGGCAAGTTCTTGTATGAACGCACAAAGAAGGACCGTGAGGCGCGCAAGGCTCAGACCAAGATCGAAATCAAAGAGATTCGACTGCGCCCCAAGACCAACGAACATCATCGCGGTTTTAAAACCCGCGACGCACGCCGCTGGCTATTGGACGGCATGAAAGTCCGCGTAACCATTCGCTTCCGCGGGCGTGAAATCGATTATCCTGAATTGGCTCTGGAAGATTTGCGTGAAATCGCCCAGGAGCTGGTCGATATAGCCGTCGTCGAACAAGCCCCAATGATCGAAGGCCGCACCATGACCATGGTTCTGAACGCGTCTCGCCCCGCCAAGAAAAAACAAGCCGAAGAACCTCAACAAGAATCGGTCGAGTAGGCAAACTCGTTTAAATTGGCTGACCAAGTTTTTTAAGAGTTTACCGATTCCTGAATATTCTGGTATAATTTGCGGTCGCGCAAGCAGACCGCATTTAATTTAACGAGAGGAGTAAAGCTGTGCCTCGCAAACTTAAAGACGCAAAAATAAAAATGAAGACCCATAAAGCGACCTCAAAACGGTTTCGCCTGACCGGGTCCGGCATCCTGGTTCGCACCAAGGGCGGTAAAAGCCATCTGCGCCGCCGCACCTCCAAGCGCACCAAGGCATTGTTGAGCGAGATGATCCCCGTCGAAGGGAAAAACATCATCAAGCGCGTAATTCGTCTGGCCCCTTACCTCAAAAAGTAGGGATTGGTTCTTTTATTTTGTGCGGCTGTTGGGTGCTCGCAACAGGTGATTTCACCGGCGCCCAGGGGTTCGCAAAGGAGTAGAAATGCGTGTAAAAGGCGGCCCTCAAGGCCATCTCCGTCATAAGAAGATCTTAAAATTAGCAAAAGGTCAGCGAGGCTCTAAGCACCTGCTCTTCCGCCGGGCAAATGAAGCCATGCTGAAGGCTCTGTGGTATTCGTTCCGCGACCGCCGCACCCGCAAGCGCGACTTGCGCAAGCTGTGGATCGCCCGCATCAACGCCGCGGCGCGCATCAATGGCATCACCTATTCACGGCTGGTGTTCGCCCTGCGCAAAGCCAATATCGACCTCAATCGCAAGATGCTGGCCGACATTGCTGTCCGCGACCCGCAAGCCTTCACTGCCATCGTCACCCAGGCTACATCGGCCTGATTGCCCTGTAAAAGCGGTTCTGCAAAGCGAATTCACACGGGATGACAATCGTCGTCCCGTGTATATTTTTAATTTAACCAGATATACTAAGCATCAAGCTTATGATTACATCGTCCCAGAATCCCAAAATCAAACGCATCCGCGGACTGCTGGAAAACCGGAAAGAGCGCCAGCAGGAAAAAGTCTTTATCATCGAAGGCGTCCGGTTGGCTGAAGAAGCGCTAAAATCCGGGAGCCAGCCAGAGTTGGTATTGTATAGCGCAGAGCTTTCAATTCGCGGCAGGAACCTGGTTGACCAATTCTTAGAAATGGGATGCCTGATCGAGGAAGTGGACGCGGGCGTACTTCGCAGCCTTTCGGATACCGAGACTCCCCAGGGCATCCTGGCAGTACTCCCGCAGCCGGGGAGCGTGTTACCCCCCGCATGGGACCTGCTGCTGGTGCTTGACCGCATCCGCGACCCAGGCAACCTGGGGACCATGCTGCGCAGTGCGATCGCCGCCGGAGTTCAGGCAGTGGTGCTTACGCCCGCCAGTGTGGATGCATTCGCGCCCAAAGTCGTGCGCGCCGCCATGGGTGCACACTTCCGCCTGCCGATCCTGACGCTTGACTGGCCGGAAATCGTAGCCGCTTGCAAGCAAGACCGTCCACAACCGGCTGCCCTGCTGGTCGCTGATTCGGCTA
Organism: uncultured Anaerolineaceae bacterium; assembly: GCA_937863605.1. GTDB lineage: Bacteria > Chloroflexota > Anaerolineae > Anaerolineales > Anaerolineaceae > Bellilinea. The sequence continues at coordinate 1,549 of CALMGN010000076.1, read as the reverse complement.
GCGGTAAACCGTGCTGGCAGGCAGACCTACGCCAACCACTGGTATTGGTGATCGGCTCCGAAGCTGACGGCCCTCAGCCAGCCGCTATGGATGCTGCCGACAGCATGTTGCATATTCCCATGCCGGGAAAAGCCGAGTCGCTCAATGCCGCTGCTGCCGCAGCCATCTTACTTTATGAAGTGGTACGCCAGAGGAATACGTGAATATCCGCTCCATCACCACCTTCTACGACCCGGCCCTGGTCGGGACAATACCGCCGCTGGATGTTCTGGGCCAATTTGCCGCCGCGGCTAAAGGCGCCCTCCAGCAACAAGGGTACCCGGTGCAATCCCTGCGGCTGGCGACCTCCCCCTTCCCGGGTTGGGCTGCCAGCCTGGCCTCGGACGATATGGCCGCTCTGGCTGTTGATCTGGAAAAACTGGCCGCTGTGCGTGGATTTAACTATTTGTCACTTGGCCCGGCTGACCCAAACAGACCGGTCAGCTACCTCGCTATTCCCTCAATTTTAGCTGCAGCCGAATCAGTGTTTGCCACCGGGCTGATGACCGCCGGCGGCGGGAGAGTTTCCCTCCCTGCGGTGCGAGCCTGCGCTGAAATAATCACCCAGGCTGCAAAAATATCACCAGACGGCTTCACCAATTTACGCTTTGCCGCCCTGGGAAACGTCCCGTCTGGTTCGCCGTTCCTGCCGTCAGCTTATCACTCGGCGGGAGCACCGCCAGCAGTGGCCCTGGCAGTTGAATCCGCCGACCTGGCTCTGGAGGTCTTCAAGCAAGCCACCTCACTGGAAAGCGCCCGGCGGGTCTTGCTCAATCAATTGGAAGAACATGCCATCCATTTGCAGAAAGCTATGGCTGCACCCTGCCAGCAGTTCGGAGTGCGCTTTTTAGGCCTGGACTATTCACTCGCGCCGTACCCGTCAGAAACCTGCTCCAGCGGGGCAGCCCTGGAAAGCCTGGGCCTTTCCCGCCTGGGGCTGTTCGGCACGCTGGCGGCAGCTGCGTTCCTGGCTGACACATTGGATCGTGGTAATTGGGTGCGATCCGGTTTCAACGGGCTGATGCTGCCAGTTATGGAAGATTCAACCCTGGCAGTTCGCGCTGCTGAAGGCAGCCTGACCGTGCGGGATTTGCTCATGGTCTCGGCAGTTTGCGGCACCGGGCTGGATACCATCCCGCTGCCCGGGGAAGCAACCGCGGCGCAACTTGCCGCCGTCCTGCTGGACGTGGCAGTGATGTCGCAGCGCCTGGACAAGCCGCTCACGGCCCGTCTGATGCCCATTCCCGGTAAAACAGCCGGTGACAGGACAGATTTTGAATTCGAATTTTTCGCCAACAGCCGGGTGATGGCCTTGAATGCCGAGCCGCTCAGCGGCCTTTTCGCTGGAGATGAAATAATCGACTTTCACCCACGAGCGAGAAATATATAGTTCTTGCAACTGGGATAAAAAGAAATTATAGATACCGTCTTGACCGAAATTATTTGCTTAGCAGTGGGCGTCCATTGCCAGGATGACCAATGCGGTTTTGCCCCTCACCCCCTACCCCCG
>CALMGN010000075.1 GCA_937863605.1 uncultured Anaerolineaceae bacterium | reverse complement strand
AACGAGTCGATGATTACCGGCGAGTCCATGCCGGTGGACAAAGCGGTAGGCGCCAGGGTGATTGCCGGATCGATCAACGGCGACGGCAGCCTGCGGGTGCAGGTCACCGCCACCGGCGACCAGACCGCCCTGGCAGGGATCATGCGCCTGGTGGAACAGGCGCAGCAGTCCAAAAGCCGCACGCAGATCCTGGCCGATAAAGCCGCCGGCTGGCTGTTTTACGTCGCGCTGGGCGTGGCGGCCATCACCGCCGCCGCCTGGATCATCGCGGTCGGCTTCAATATTAGCGTCATTGAGCGGGTGGCCACCGTGCTGGTGATCGCCTGCCCGCACGCGCTTGGGCTGGCGGTTCCGCTGGTGGTGTCCATCACCACCGCGATCGGTGCTTCCAACGGCATTTTGGTGCGCGACCGGCTGGCGCTGGAAAAAATGCGCGTTGTCGATACCGTGCTGTTCGACAAAACCGGCACCCTGACCGAAGGCCGATTTGGCGTGGTGGGGGTGGCAGCGGCGGACGGCTTCAAAGAAGATGACGCCCTGGCATTGGCGGCCGCGGTGGAGGGTGATTCTGAGCACACCATCGCGCGCGGCATTCGCGAGAGCGCCGAAAAGCGCGGGCTGGCGCTGCCGGCGGTCACAGGCTTTGAGGCCATTAAAGGCCGCGGCGCTCAGGCGCACAGCGACAGCCATATGCTGTATGTCGGCGGTCCGCGCCTGCTGGAGATGCTCAACACGCAACTTCCGGAGTCCCTGGCGCAATTTGAGCAGCAGGCCAGCGCCAAAGGTCAGAGCGTGGTGCACCTGCTGCAGTCCAACCATGACGGATCCGGCGCGCAGGCGGTGGCATCTTTTGCCCTGGCGGATGTAATCCGGCCGGAAAGCCGCCAGGCGGTTGAGAAACTGCATGAGATGGGCGTCCAGGTGGCGATGCTGACCGGCGATAGCCAGGCGGTGGCCAAAGCGGTGGCTGACGAGCTGGGCATTGACACCTTCTTTGCCGAGGTACTGCCGGAACATAAGGATGCCAAAGTGAGCGAGCTGCAGGCCCAGGGGAAAAAGGTGGCGATGGTGGGCGACGGCGTCAATGACGCCCCGGCCTTGACCCGCGCAGACGTTGGCATTGCAGTCGGCAGCGGCACGGACGTGGCGGTCGAGTCGGCCGGGATCATTTTGGTGCGCAATAACCCGCTGGACGTGGTGAAAATCATCCGGCTCAGCCAGTCCAGCTACCGCAAGATGATCCAGAATTTGGTCTGGGCGGCGGGCTACAATGTGGTGGCGCTGCCGCTGGCAGCCGGCGTACTGGCGCCGGTTGGCATCCTGCTCTCTCCGGCGGTCGGTGCTATCCTGATGTCGCTCAGCACGGTGATTGTGGCGATCAACGCCCAACTGCTGCGCCGTACTGCGCTCTAATCCGCGCCTGCCGGGAGGCAGTTTAACTACTCCAAGATCGAACCCTCAAGACCTGCCCTTGATCCGGCGGGTCTTGAATTTTCTGTGGCTGTGGAAAAAGAAACAGCCGCGTGAATGAAGATTAAATTACCGCGGCTACCTCGTAGCCCAGGCGTTTGACCTCGGCTTTAATCTGCTCCAGGGTCAGGACGGCCTCGTCGTACTCCAGCACCATCTGTTCCTTGCGGTAGCTGGCCTCAGCGAAGATCACGCCCTTGAGCTTGTCCTCGATGCGCTCCAGGTTCATCGAGCAGTTGGGGCATTCCATCCCCGCGATTTTCAAAGTGACCTTTGTTGCCATGTCATCCCCCTACAGGTCAAAAATGATGATCCCGCTGTACATGCCCATCGAGCACGAGTACGGCATGCGCGTGCCGGCTTCCTGGGCTGGAATTTCAATTTCACGCACCCCGGTCGGGTCCAGGATTTGGAACAAATCTAAAGCCGGGATGATGAGCGCCAACGAGCACGACCGGACATTCTTCGAAACCATGCGCAGCGTGACCGGCACGCCGGCTTTGGCGTGAACCACCCGAGGTTCATAGCTGGTGTTCTTGACCGTAACGGTGATCACCGTTCCATCCCCCTGGTCAACGGTGCCGCTGCCAAGGGTAAACCCATCCGGGGCAGCCTGGGCGTTGGCCGGGCTGCCGAAGATCCCGCTGGCCAGGCGTGAAAGGCTCACCGGCGAGCCGGCCAGTGTGATGCCGCTGTCGATGGTGATGATCGCCAACACCAGGATGACAATGGCGATCGCGCGGGTGAAATTGCGCTCCAGCTTTTTACCCAGCTGCGTGGCGAAGTAAGATACCGCAAAAAAGACCGGGCTGGTACCCAGAGTAAAAGCGAACATTAACGCCGCAGCCTGCAAGGGATTCCCGGTGCCGAGGGCGGCTGCCATCATCGCCTGGGTCACTCCGCAGGGGATCAGGACGGTCATAAAGCCAAGGAACAGCGGGGCAGACAGCGAAGAGGGTGAACCTTCGGCCGCGGTTTTGCGCAGCTTGCGGCGCAGAAAAGCGGGCGGTTCGAAGGCAAAATAGCGGAAAATGGGATGCACATTCAACATGCGCAGTCCCGACCCGAGCATGAAAACGCCAATCGCGATTTGCAGGAAGGCGCGGGTGACCGGTGAAAGCTGGAACGCTTGCCCGACCCAGCCGAGCAAAAAACCGAGCAGGGTGTAGGCAACCAGCTTGGCTGCTAAAAAGGCCAGAATGGGAGCAGCCAGCTGCGACCGGTGGGTATTGGCTTTGCGTAAATCCTTGCGCTGCTTGCGCGAGCGCACGGTCATTTTTTGAACATCGGCCTCAATTTGACCGGCCAGCGAACTGGCCAGCAGCCCGCCTTGCACAGCCAGGCAGCTCAATCCACCTGTCGTAAGGCCGGTTACAAATGCGACCAGTAAATTTACCAATGATCTCTCCGCTTACGTTGATCTGTTGTGTACAGGGTACAAAATGACTTGACCAGTCTATCATTCCTTGACTGCTAAAACTATAGGCAATATTGCCAGTATTTTAAATGTGGGGATGGCGGATCGTAAAGACTGTCTTTCAACTTAGAATAGGCACTATCGATCCTAATCTATCACCCCTATCAGGAGATTTTATTCATGCTGCGCAAGCTTAAGCTTAATCGTAAACCCTTTGTTGTGTTGGCCTTTCTGGTTCTGGCATTGGTTCTGACCGCCTGCACCGCGCAGGGCTCCGGTAATTTTGCCAGCATCCCGGCCGGCAAGGCCTATGCTGAAGGCAAGGAAATTTACTTCTCGCATACCGAGGCATCCGATGCTGATATCGCCGCGATGCTGTCCGATATGATGAAGTCGCCCGTGCTGTATGTCCCCGCCCTGGCGCAGGTGCCAGCTGAAGCGCTGGCAGACGTGTACGTCTTTGAAAATGGACAGAAAGGCATGGGACCCCTTGGCTTCCAGCCGGACGTTTTCAACAATCCGCCCGGGAGCGACGGCTATTCGCCGCTGCGCCAGATCATTCTGGTTAAATGGAATGACGAAGCCAAAGCCCGTGAATTGAAGTCGGTGGCTGAAATCAGCGCGGCAGAGGCCGCCGGAGAAATCACAACGACCAAACCGGGAGTGGTGGTCAACATGCCGTTCATGGTGTGGGACGGCGGCAAACGCTAATCGGATCACTGGTTT
>CALMGN010000074.1 GCA_937863605.1 uncultured Anaerolineaceae bacterium | reverse complement strand
CAGAGGTGGTCCCCAAAATTCGGACAGTGTTGTAAGGTGGATAGCCACCCACTGACGAAGGAGGAACACCCATGAGCAATACCAATCGTAAACGTTATTCTGCCGAGTTCAAGGCCAAGGTCGCCCTAGAGGCGATCAAGGGCGAGCATACCATTTCAGAGTTGGGAAGCCGCTATGGCTTGCACCCCAACATGATAACCAACTGGAAGCGGCAGGCCATCGACAACATGGCCGAAGCCTTTTCCAGCAAAGCCGAACGGGCTCGCACCAATGATGACGCCCGGATCAAGGATCTGCACGCCAAAATCGGGCAGCTCACGGTGGAGCGCGATTTTTTAGCCAAAGCCTTCGGTCGATGAGTCACGCTCGAAGGAAAAACCTGGTCGAACATGATCATCCCCGGCTCAGTATTGTGCATCAATGCAAACTTTTAACCATCAACCGATCGTCGTACTACTACCAGCCGACCGGTGAAACGCCGCTAAATCTGGAACTGATGAGCCTGATCGACAAACAGCACCTCGAATCACCCTGGTATGGCGCCCGGCAAATGGCTCGCCATCTCCGCCGGGAGGGGTATGGTGTGGGTCGCAAGCGGATCGGTCGCCTCATGCGGCAGATGGGTCTTTCTGCCATCTACCAGAAGCCGAATACCTCGAAACCGCATCCGCAGCACAGGATTTATCCGTATCTGCTGCGCGGCATGACGATCGACCGACCCAACCAGGTCTGGTGTGCCGATATTAGCTACATTCCGATGCGGCGCGGCTTTCTCTATCTGGTGGCCATCATGGACTGGGCCAGCCGTAAAGTTCTGTCCTGGCGGTTGTCCAACACCATGGACGCCGACTTCTGCGTGGCTGCGCTTGAAGATGCCTTGGCCCGCTACAACAAGCCTGAGATCTTCAACACCGATCAGGGCAGCCAGTTTACCAGCGACGAGTTCACCGGCGCGCTCAATGGCGCCGAGATCCGTATCTCCATGGACGGCAAAGGTCGCTGGATGGACAATGTCATGATTGAGAGGCTCTGGCGCTCTCTGAAGTATGAATGCATTTATCTGCATGCTTTTGAAACCGGAAGTGAGGTGCGGCAGGGCACCGGTCGCTGGATCGATTTCTATAACCAACGCCGCCCCCATTCCAAACTGGACGGCAAAACCCCTGATGAAGTATATTGGCAAAAATCCCGGCCAGGCTACGCCGGCCCGATGATCCAAATGGCGGCTTAACCATGAAGGCAATCCACCTTATTCTTGCCGCCAACCTGTCCGATCAACCGGGGCCACCTCTGTCAAAAATCAACAAAAGCTTATAAAGCTTCTGCATGCATTAAGCAAATTAGCGTTAGATATAAATTGGAATCAGATAGTCGATTACCAATATAGATGTCTGATGAATGGTATCAACGGTGTTGGTATCCCGGATCTCATAATCGCGCAAAATGCGAAGCAAAATAAGTGTGAAATCTTCACGCTGGACAAACATTTTCTGTTGATGAGTGATATTCTCGAATTCAGAATAATTTCCCTTGGGTAACCCCCCGGCTCTGCCGGGGGACTCCCAAAGTTTGACAGTCCCGGGAAAATAAAGAAGCCTCCAATATTGTGAACCGCTCCATGCCCCTAACCACCGATTATGCAGATGTCAAATTCCATTAATCCACCGTTCAATCTGGGTCAGGATCAGCTTCAAGTCTATTTACCCCTTCCCAGAGTTCACGCCGAGCCGCCCGGTTGGACTGCAGGAAAAACCAGGCACCAGGCAGACTGCTGGTCACTGTAGCCAAACGGAAGAGCAGCGCTAAAGTCAGAATCTTCTGGGGATCCCCGGCACTGTTGAAAAAGTAGAGGAAGAGCTCCTCCATCACCCCGATTGCGCCCGGCGTCACCGGTACCGCCGTTAAAATCATGATCAGCGGCAGGTAGAGGAAGTAACAATACCATTCCAGATTGATATCAAGGCTGATCCCCAAAAACATTCCCGTCAGGATAAGGGCAAAAACTGTCGCAAACGAATAAAGCAGAACCGGCCTGGTTCCTGACCCCATTTTCCGATGGAGATGGACCGCTTCCCGCAACACCTCAAGTTGACGAGAGAACGGCAATCTGGCGATTAAGCGGTGAAGGAG
>CALMGN010000073.1 GCA_937863605.1 uncultured Anaerolineaceae bacterium | reverse complement strand
TGAGCTTACCAAGTTCCTTGAGACGCACCAGCCTCGTTATGCTATAATTTTTCCCCAGAAAGGGTGCTTTTATGCTGCAAAAATTTGTAAAAATTCTGGGTGGCGACCCCAATAAACGTGAAATTGAACGCCTGACCGCCCGCGCTGAGGAAATTAACGCCTTCGAGCCCGAGTTCGAAAAACTCACCGACGCTGAACTGACAGCCAAAACCGAACAGTTCCGCTCCCGCCTGGCCGAAGGCGAAACCCTCGACGATCTGCTTAACGAGGCTTTTGCAGCAGTTCGGGAAGCCAGCAAACGCACCATCGGACTAAGACATTACGAGGTTCAGCTCATCGGCGGCATGGCCTTGAACGAAGGAACGATCGCTGAAATGCGCACGGGTGAGGGCAAAACCCTGGTCGCAACCCTGCCGTTGTACCTGAATGCGCTCACAGGCCGCGGTGTGCACCTGGTGACCGTTAACGACTACCTGGCGCGCCGCGACGCACGCTGGATGGCGCCCATTTACCATTTACTGGGTCTGACCGTCGGCGTTTTGCAAATGGCAGCCCGTACCGAAAACGGCAGTAAAGCCTTCGTGGTGGACCCGGAGAAAACTTCTCCGTTCGAAGACCAGCATCAACTTCGGCTGGTTAACCGCTATGAGGCTTACCAGGCTGACATCACCTACGGCACCAACAGCGAGTTTGGCTTTGACTATCTGCGCGACAACCTCACCAACCGGCTGCAAGACCGGTCGCAGCGCGGGCATTATTATGCCATCGTTGACGAAGTGGACAACATTCTTATCGACGAGGCGCGCACCCCGTTGATTATTTCCGGTCCGGCTTCCGACGATTCCGAATGGTACGTCAAAATGGCGCAGATCGTGCGCGCGCTTAACCCGGAAGACTACGATATCAATGAACGAGATCGAACCGTCACGATGACAGAGGTCGGCCAGGCGCACGTGGAAGAAATGCTCGATATGGCGCTCGGCGACCCTGAACGCCCGGAGGATATTGCCCCCGAGCAGGCACGCGTTCTGGGGCACCTGGAACAGGCGCTTAAAGCCCAGTTCCTCTTCAGGCGTAATAAAGACTACCTGGTGCAAACTGGCAAGGTGGTCATCATCGACGAGTTCACCGGGCGCTTAATGCCGGGGCGGCGCTGGTCAGAGGGACTGCACCAGGCAGTGGAAGCCAAAGAAGGAGTGAAAGTCGAGGCGGAAAGCGTCACCTACGCCACCATCACCATCCAAAATTACTTCCGTATGTACGAAAAACTGGCGGGTATGACCGGTACCGCGCTGACTGAAGCGGAAGAATTCCACAAGATTTATAAACTCAACGTCCTGCCTATCCCGACCAACCTGGAATACAATATCATCCGGCCTAACCCGACATTAAAAGAAGTCAACGACAAGGATGACCAGGGTTACAAGTACACGTACTACGCCCGCAGGGACGGCAGCGACCCGATGCCTGTGTTCTGGAAGCGCAAAGACTACCCGGATGTGATTTACCGCACCGAGGAAGCCAAAATCCGCGCTATAACCCAGGAAATCATCCGCTACAATGTGATTGGCCGCCCGCAGCTGGTTGGCACTACCTCCGTGGAACATTCCGACCGCCTGTCGCTGCGTCTGCAGCCCGAACTATTGCGCCGCCTGACCCAGGCCATGCTGATCCGCGATGCCTGGCTGAAGAAAAACAACCGCCAGGAAAGCGAAATCGCGATCCCGGAGCTGCAATGGCTCTACCGCCCGCTGCCTGACCTGAACACGGGCGAAATGCGCCAGTTTGCCCGCACGGTCGGTATGAATTCGATCAGCCCGGAAGATCCGGGCAACCTGGAACGCCTGCTGGCACTGCTTGACCTGACGCCAGCCGATGCGCCGCGTCTGGTCAAGATATTACAGGGTGGGGTCGATCACAAAGTGCTCAACGCGCGCAAACACGACGAGGAATCGCAGATCATTGCTGGTGCAGGCGCTTTTGGTGCTGTGACCATCGCCACCAACATGGCTGGGCGCGGGGTCGATATTAAATTAGGCGGCGAGTTGAATGACGAGTGGGTAAACGCGGTCATTCGCGTACTGAATCAGCCTGGCATCGATCCCTATGAAATGACCAATCAAGAGCGCCGCCAGGCGTTGCGCCGCATGACTGAGGAAGATTACGGCATTTACGCCGAAGACGTGCATGCTTTCCTCCAATATATGGACGAGATGGACAAGGTGCACGAATTGGGGGGCTTACATGTCATCGGCTCGGAACGACACGAAGCCCGCCGCATCGACAACCAGCTGCGCGGTCGTTCCTCCCGCCAGGGCGACCCAGGCTCGTCGCGTTTCTACCTGTCACTGGAAGATGATTTGATGCGCCTGTTCGGCGGAGACCAGGTGGAAGGGCTGCTTGCACGCCTAAAGATCGATGAAAGCCTGCCCATCGAAAACGCGCTGGTAGCACGGCTGGTTGAGCAGTCGCAGACCCGGGTGGAAGGTTCCAATTTTGATGTGCGCAAGCACCTGCTGGAATACGACGACGTGCTCAACATGCAGCGCAAGCGCATTTACGAACAGCGCGACCGGGTGTTCACCAAGGAAGACCTCAGCGAAGACGTCGATGATATGCTGCGCAGCGAACTGCACAGCCGCGTCGCTGCCGTCGCCGGGGACCAGGAAGGTCCCTGGAAGCTGCTGGCATTCCTCGATGAAATCCAGCCGCCCATGGATGGCGAGGGCGTCGTTTACCCCTCCTTCACCCAGCGGTTGCTGATTGACAACCTGAAAAACAACCTGGTTGAGCCATCCGTGAACTCCAGCCTGCTGCGCAGCGCCTTGCTCGAACTGGCAGCTGAATCACTGGAGGCCGAACGGCAACATTTGATGAAATCCGCTGAAACTTTGTTGCAGCGCACAGAAGAATCGATTGAACAAACCCGCCTGGAACGGTTTGAAACGCTGGACACCTTTTTCGAGAGTCTGCCGGATCGGGTTGAAGAGGCTGGCGGCAGCCTGCGTGCCCAGGAAGTACTCGATGAGCTTTCGGGACTGCTTCGCATCCCGCTGCGGTTATCACCGGACGAAATGCGCCGCTTAGCTTCTGGTGATGACAGAGTCGCCGACACGCTGCATGATCAGGTGGACTCAATCATTGTTCAATTAAACCTGGCCCGGCTGATCGGCACCCTGCAGCGCCGCGTGGATGATTTGGATCTCAAACCGGCCCAATTCCAGGGGATGGAATGGGAGGATATTTCCAACCAGGTCCTAAACCAATTGGATGCCAATCTGGCGCGCCGCACAGATCAACTGGCGGCGCCAGGCGCAGCGATCGACCGCGATCTGGAGTCCGCATTCGAGAAAGCCGGCGACGGCATGATCCATCTGGAGCAGAACCTGCATGCCCTGATGGGGCTGCTGTCGGTGATGGCTCAGGGTACAAAAGTCAGTTTTGACCGCCGTACCCACCGTCGTGGTCAGCAGCGCGTCATCCGGTTGACCTATTTCTTCCACGCTGCCCATTTGATCGACGATCGCGAACCCAGCGAGTTGGAAGCATACGTCCTGGAGCATCTGGAAGGCGCCCAGGATGCTCAGCGCCAATTGTGGGGGCGTTACGAATTTTCGCGCCTGGCGCAATCAGAGGTGACACTGTCGCAGCTGGATACCCACGTGCAGGAGCAGCTGACCCAGGAACTAGGCGCTGAGCGCTACCCGGAGGCAGTCGGACTGTCCCTCAAAGATCTGGCGCCGGAAGAAATAAGCCAGGTGGTGGGTGTGCTTGGCAAACGACTGCAAAATGAAATTTACCGCGAGGTGCTGCTGAGCGTCATCTCCAACCTGTGGGTGGATTACCTGACCCGCGTGGATGCGCTGCGCGTCTCGATCGGCCTGGAAGCCTTCGCCCAGCGTGACCCGTTGGTGCAATACAAGGGCAAAGCATCCGAGATGTTCCAGACCCTGCTGGCGGAAATTCGCAGCGGGGTGGTCGGTCGCATGCTCTCCTTCCAGCCCAGCCGGCGTTCCACTGCCAGC
>CALMGN010000072.1 GCA_937863605.1 uncultured Anaerolineaceae bacterium | reverse complement strand
GGGGCTATTACAATGGCAGCCCGAAATCCAACGTCCAAAGCGGGATGTCGGATTTGGGGGCTACGGTTGTGATGACTTATGCGCGATCCGCCATCGCCCCTCAATCCGACCTAAGGTCCGACCAATTCCTACCCTTTCACCGCTCCAGCCAGCATGCCGCGGACTAAGTATTTTGTAGGTTGGATTGAGGGCGTGCAAATATTGCTCAAGGGGCTATTACAATGGCAGCCCGAAATCCAACGTCCAAAGCGGGATGTCGGATTTGGGGGCTACGGTTGTGATGACTTATGCGCGATCCGCCATCGCCCCTCAATCCGACCTAAGGTCCGACCAATTCCTACCCTTTCACCGCTCCAGCCAGCATGCCGCGGACAAAGTAGCGCTGCAGGCCAAAGAACACCACCATCGGCAGCAGCATGGAGAGGAAAGCGGCGGCGGTCAGCAAATGCCAGCCGGCGCCAAGCGACGAGACCATGTTGGCGATCTGGTAGGTCATCACCGGCGTGGTGCTGCCAAGGAAAACCAGCGCGACCAGCAGGTCATTCCAGACCCACAGGAACTGGAATATCCCCAGCGAGGCAATCGCCGGCAGCGCCAGCGGAATCGCCAGCCGGTAGAACGCAGTCCAGTGGGATGCGCCATCCAGGTAGGCTGACTCGAACAGATCGCGCGGCAAGGTCCCCAGGAAGTTGCGCATCAGGTAAATGGCATACGGCATGCCGAAGCCAGTATGAAACAACCACACGCCGAGGAAAGTACCGTTCAACCCCAACTGGGCGTAAACTCGCGAGATTGGGACCATGGTCATTTGCAGCGGGACAACCTGCAGTCCCACCAGGATTGCAAAGAGCAGCATCCGCCCTTTAAAATCGAGCCAGGCGAAGGCATACCCCGCCAGCGCTGCGAACAAGATTGGCAATATAGTCGCCGGGATGGTGACCAGCAGGCTGTTGACAAAGGCCCGGCCCATTCCACGCGGGTTCAGCAGGTCAGAGAGATTGCAGTTAATATCCAACGGCGGCGTGCCAGCATTGCAGTCGTCGACATAGGTGCGGGTCCCGCGGTAGCCAACCAGCGCATCGACATAGTTATTGAACGTGACACGCGGCCGTTTTTCCACTCCCGATACATTCTTAAGATGCACCACAATATCCGCAGCCATTTGCGCCCCGGGGACTACCTGGGTGCCCATGTGCGGCTGGCCGTTGTACTCTTTATTCAGGGACGCCAACAGCAGAATCGAACGGTCGAATTGTTTGATCAAGGCGGGATCGGTCAAATCTGCAGCCGCGATCAATTTCCCGTCCTCGCCGTGGCAGGATGCGCAGTTCTGCGCATATTCTCTGGAGCCTGTCGGCGCATTCAAAATCGTCCACCAACCGGATCTGTTGATGGACTGAACCGGCCGCAACGATGTAATCATTAACCCAAACGTCGGCACCACCCAGATCACGATCATGAGCAGGATGACGAAGTTTCTGGGGATGCGGGCAAAAAAAGCGTTGATCTTTTCGCGGCTCATCGCATCTCCTCCTGCGCAATAAAGCGCCGGATATTAAGGTAAATAAACGGGATGATGGCAATCACCAGAATGATCGCCACTGCCGTCCCGCGCCCGGTGTTGAAGTTGATGTACATCTCGGTATACATGCGGTTGGCAATCACATCCGTGTTGTAATTCCCGCCAGTCATCACATAGACGATGTCAAACTGTTTGAGTACATTGATGACCATGGTGGTGACCACGACGATCACTGTTGGCATGATGATCGGCATAATGATCTTCCAGAAGACGTTCCACTCGGTGGCGCCGTCCACCCGGGCAGCCTCGATAATTTCATCCGGCACGGATTTCAGCGACGAGGAAAGAATGGTCATACAGAACCCGGTCCAAATCCAGATGCCAACCACGACCAACGCGTAGGTGTTCAAGACCGGCTGGGTCATGAACGAGATTGGCCGCCCGCCAATTGCGCTGATGATGGCATTCAGCAGACCGGTTTGTACCTGTTGAGTGCCGTAGCTGTACATAAATTTCCAGATCACACCTGCACCCACAAAGGATATTGCCATAGGCATGAACAATATCGATTTTGCCAATGCTTCGTTTTTGATGCCGTCAACCAGCTTGGCAAATAACAACCCCAAAATAACGGTGCCAGCCACCATAAAGATGATCCATTTGATGGTGTTACCGTAGGAAGACAGCCAAAAGGAGTTCCAAAAGGCTTTGACAGAACCGGAATTAAACTCCGCGGTCAATGCGTAGCGGTAATTTTCAAAAACACCCCAGCACGGACGTCCATCCACGCAGGTGGCCGACGCAGATGCCGTCCCATTATTATTCAGGAAGCTCAACTGAACAGTGTTGAACATGGGGTAAACAATGAAGAAAAACATGATGATCAGCGCCGGTGCAAGATAATAGAACGGCGCCAGCTTGCCTTGCTGCATAATTCTTGGAACGGGTCGGGCAGCCATGAATACCTCCTCCGCTCGGGGGTTAAGATCTCCCGCCTGATTACGGTCTTAATTGTAAAGAGCAGAGGCGGGATTAACCGCCTCTGCCTTTGTTAATTTATCGGTCTTTTACTTGCCGAGTGCTTCCTTTTGAACTGCTGCGGCGGTTGCCAGTGCAGCATCCAGATCGCCGCCGTTCAGGTAATCGACAATCGCCTTCCATTCAGCGCTGCCGAAGCCGCCCGGAATGGTATCGCCGATATCGGGGGTGAAGCCTTTCGCGGCATAGAAGGCGGCTGCCTTCTTGATCAGAGCCGCGTCGGTGTAGTTCCCTGCCGCAGCCTTGTTCGGTGAAAGGTCAAAACTGGCTTTCGCCCAGGCCACGCCGCCCTCGGGCGACGCGAGGTAGCTGACCAGCGCCTTGACTGCCGGCTTGTCGCTGAATGCCATCATCCAGTCCGAACCGCCTTGCAGCCCTTGCGCACCGGGGATGACGAAAAAGTCAAAATCGGTGCCGAATACCAGCGTTGGGTATTGCGTGGTGATGGTGCCGCCAGCAAAACCAGACTGCTTGACCATAAAGGCTTCCGGTGGATCCGAGAAGACTTTCAAAATGGCGTCGTTGAAGTTAGTGGATAGGGTTCCTTCAGCACCGCCGACAGTGAATTTTTGATCCATGGCCCATTTGCCGTAAATCTCGTAGGCTCCCTTAACACCTGGATCATTGTACGGCACGGTGCCGTTGATGATATTCATCACGAATTCAGGTCCCTGTTTCACCAGGAAAATATCCTGCAGGAAGTCTGAACCGGTCCAGCCGGTGGCATCACCCGATTCCATACCCATCGACCAGGGCACATTGCCGTCAGCCACCATTTTGTCAACCAAAGCGACCAACTCGTCCCAGGTCGTCGGGACTGCGTAGCCGGCGGCCTGGAAGTTTACCGGGCTGTACCAGATAATGGTCTTGATATCCGACTTGACAGGCAAGCCAAGCCATTTTCCGCCAATCACACCTGGGTCAATTGCTCCGGTAATGTATGCATCCTGGCTAGCGCCTAAAGATGCCATGTCTTTGAGTTTATCCTGGTACTGGGTCAGTTGGGTCACATTCCAGAAAGCGACATCGGGCGGGGTTCCAGCCTGGACCCGAGTATCCAGCAGCGCCTGATCGCGGGTCGATTCAGGCTTGAGCACCAGACCGCAGGCATCCACCAGCGGCTTTAAGATCTGATTCAGGCGTTCCTCTTCTTGTCCAGCCCATTGATACAGCATGGTGATTTCATCACCCGAAGCTGCACCCATGCACATATCGGCTTGCGGTTCAGCCACGGGAGTGGCAGCGGGGGATGCGCAGGCGGCTAGAACCATGGCAGCCAACATAAGAACGGCGGTAATCTTCCAAATCTTTAACATCTTTTCCTCCTAAATGAAAAATTTGCTTTTATGTGAGTTCGGACGCATTGGTTTTATTTATTCACGCATCATCCCCCTTTCTATGGATCAATTCCAATGGTTAGCCTTAGCAGCTTTGATGTGCGGATCCACATCGGCTGAGTGGAAAGGCTGCGTTGCCCAATAGGCTGGGAGGTCGTACTGATTCTGAGGTCTTTTCCAAATTTTCAATGGCTTGTTGAGTTGTGTTTGCTCAATTTATCAAAAAATACTGGCTGCACGAGACCATAAAAATATTTGTAATGGTTGCAGTCAGCAAGGATGTTTGGCAACAATGCGGGGAATTAAACTGCTCCACCATTGAAAAAAGGATTTAATGTTTAGGTATTCCGTCAAAGACGGTTTAATTTCACATCTATAAATTGTAGTATCTTTTATAGAAAAATACAACTTTTAGTCGGCAGACGTAGTTTGGGTGGGTTTTGTATTTGTCCGTCATCTTATCCTTGCGAACATGGCCATAAGCGGCTTGCTCAATTTCTGAGAAAGTATGCCGTTTTGAGTTCTATACAATTGCCTGGCCAGTAACTTTCATAGGATATTCGTTCAGCATTCACAAATTCTTCAAAACCCGCCGCTATCATCATAATCAACAAGTAAGAAGTATCTTACTAAACTATTCAGTCAAGGAGACTAAAAATGAACAAAATCGTTTACAGTATCGTGATCGTCGCCGTTTTAGCCATTGCACTTGGTACGGCCAGTATGGTATATGCTCAATCCGATACCCCGCAGGCAGTGACCCCTGGGACCGGAAACAGCTTTGGGATGGGCAATCGCGGGGCTCGCGGCGGCATGAACATGGGCCAGAGCCCGGTTGCCCACACGCAAGACGGCATCTTGCATGATGCAATGATCGCCGTTTACGCCGAGGCACTGGATATTTCGGTAGATGAACTCAACGCCAGCCTGGCGGAGGGTGAAACCTTAGCCGAGATCGCATTTGCCCAGGGTTTAACCGTTGAGGAGTTCACTGCGCTCAAGTTGGATGCTCGCAGCCAGGCAATTGACCAGGCTGTTGCAGCTGGAACCCTTACACAGGCTCAGGCCGATTGGATGAAACAGCGCAGCGGCGGCCAGATGAAAGGTGGATTTGGTGCTCGCGGGGGTGGTTTAAGTCAGTTCTCCAACCCGGGTTGCCCCTACTACACACAGGTACAACCGTAATTTGATCCCGTGAATACGAAGATAGGACGAGCGCTCGTAATAGAGCGCTCGTCCTATTCAACGGAAGAGACAAATAATATACTAGACTATATAATCACGATGATATGATAATGAATATTAAGGTCGATCCATTCATGCTGTTCAAGCCTCAAGTCAAAATTAATACGAGCGCATTATGACCAAAAAAATCCTAGTCGTTGATGATGAACCGCAAATCGCGAAAGTACTAAAAGCCTACCTGGAAAAGGCAGGCTATCAGGTATTTACAGCCGCAGACGGTACCAGTGCAGTAACTACCTTCCAACGGGAAAAACCCGATTTTATGATCCTGGATTTAAATTTGCCTGGCATGGATGGACTCGAAGTATGTAAAGTTGTTCGGCATGATTCGAACATCCCCATTCTCATGCTGACAGCGCGGGTCGAAGAGGCTGACCGGCTGATTGGCCTTGAGCTTGGCGCGGACGATTATGTTATCAAGCCCTTCAGCCCGCGGGAAGTGGTGGCCCGGGTAAAAACGATCTTCCGACGAACTGGATCTGAGGTGAAACCGGCTAATATCATCGAAGTGGGGAATCTTGTTATTAATCTCGATCAGCACACGATCCTACTGGCCGGTAAAGCCATCGAATTAACCCCAACGGAATTCGAAATACTGGTCGTCCTGGCAAAAAATCCGCGACGGGTGTTTTCGCGGTTTCAAATCATGGAACAGGCTCAGGGAAATGCGTATGAAGGCTATGAGCGCACAATTGACGCCCATATCAAAAATATCCGCCTGAAGCTGGAACCCAATCCAAAAAAACCAATTTACATTCATACTGTTTTTGGCGTCGGATACAAGTTGGAAGAGCCTGATCATGCGGAATAGCCTGCTGTTTAAATTATTAGGCGCATTTGCAATAGTGATCGCAATAGGCGCGCTGGTTGTATCGGTGCTCACTTCGAATGCCACACGCAGCGCTTTCAGTCTTTACACCACGCGCAGCGGTCAAATTTGGGCCGAAAGAATTTCCCAGTACCTGGCTGATTATTACAGCCAATCGAACTCATGGCAGGGTGTGGATGCGGTCCTAAAGTCCGATCTCAGTGGCGAAATCATGCCTGGCGGCAATGAAAACCGCGCTGGACAGGGACAAAGCCGGGGAACCTCAGGGGGATGGCAAAACTTTTCAGGCAGCATGTTTTTGATCGAGCAACGCCTGATCCTCGCCGATGCGACGGGAACTGTCCTCAGCGACAGCAGCGACCTACTGGTAGGACAAAAACTCCTGCCGGAGGATTTGGAATCAGGGACTGCGGTTACAGTCAATTCCGAACAGATAGGAACGCTTTTCGTAACGCCGGACAACCTGACAAATCGCAATACCCCGGCAGGCGAATTCTTAGCCTCCGTCAATCAGGCCATCATAACGTCGGCCGTGATCTCCGGCCTGATTGCACTAATTGTCGGCGCCTTGCTATTTGTTCAAATTATCAGACCGCTGCGCAAGCTAAGGGGGGCGGCGGCAGCAATCGCATCGGGTGATTTACAGCAGCGGGTTAATATTCAATCTAAAGATGAACTTGGTGAACTGGGAACGACCTTCAACCGGATGGCTGAAAACCTTACCAATGCCGAGAACCAACGGCGCAACCTGGTCGCGGATGTTGCGCATGAACTGCGCACACCTCTCGCAGCCATCCAGGGGACGCTGGAAGGCATGCAAGATGGTATATTACCAAGGGACGACAGCCAGGTGGCTGCTCTTTACGCGGAAACCACATTACTAAATCGACTGGTAGGGGATCTCAGGCTTTTGTCGTTGGTAGAGGCCGGTCAGCTTGAATTGCATCAGCAGCTGGTGGATCCGAGAACTCTGGTCCTTCAGATCGCTGAACGGATGAAGCCCCAGGCCAATCAAAAAAGCATCGACCTGGAAGTTTCATTGCCACCCAATTTACCCAACCTAACGGTCGATTCTGACCGAATTACACAGGTGCTGTCAAACTTAATCGGTAATGCGATCCGGTATACCCCTCCAGATGGAGTGATTTCTGTTCATGCGGATGCACCCGCGGGATCCGGTCTGCTGGAAATATCGGTAAGTGACACCGGGCACGGAATCGATCCAGCCGAACTACCCTATATTTTTAATCGGTTCTACCGAACCGACAAATCCCGCGCTCGATCCAGCGGCGGTTCGGGCTTAGGCTTGGCAATCGCCAGACAATTAGTCGAAACTCACGGTGGTAGGATCACTGCTGAAAGTCCCATTCACCAGGATAAAAATGGTGTGGGATACGGCACCCGTGTGATTTTCACCTTGCCAATCCGGTTATAAGCAGAACTTGGTGGGGCAAAGCAAATCCCGCTGGCTGTCAGAATTGTAGGCCGCGGTAAAAGAATGAACGCCCGACGACATTGAGTCCCCAGCCCTCATTTTTTCTTCCGTCCTCAAAGATATAATTATTAGCAATACTTACTCCATAAAATAGCCGTAATAAGAGGTATTGATGATTTTGGCTGTAAACGGCACGCTCATGCGCGGCCTGGAGCTTAAAGCTCGGATGCTCGAGGCGGGTGGAAAGTTTATTTCTGAAGCCCGCACCGCAGACCTCTACCGACTTTGGTCGGTTCATGACCGATACCCCGGGATGGTCCGCGTTGATCAGGGAGGCGCCAGTATCGAGATTGAATTATGGGAGCTATCCGGTGAATGTGTCGCCCAATTAGTCGCTGCCGAACCGGAGGGGCTTTGCCTTGGGAAAATACTGCTGGATACCGGGCAAATCGTCCTGGGAATCCTGGCAGAACCGTACATTCTTGCAGACGGTCAGGAAATCACTCGGTTTGGTGGGTGGCGGAAATTCATACAGCTGCCTCGGGGTTGATTACCGAGCCAGCGCAGAGTTTTTCTTTGTTTCAATTTCAATATTTTAGAATCATATCGTAAGGTTGTATTAACCCAATGGTTTTTTCAACGAACCGGGCGATTCTGGACGTTGTGCTATTTCCACTTAACTATATTTTTATCATTCTATCCATGCCTGGGTAAATGGAAGGACACCGCCACGGTGGTCCATCTATAACCGCTCCATCTCTACGAAAAGAGCGCCGGCAACAAGCCAGCGCTCTTTTTTCGTTCATTGGTTAAAGCTCTTAATAGGTTATAGAGTCTTGTTTTTACAATCCCGGCTTAGAACAGTGATTCATGCGGGTACTTCTCGTCCAGTTTGGCCAGAGCAAAAGAGCCTGCCGCACCCAGGAGGAATAAAATCGCACAAATGGCAATTGTCCAGCTGCGCACACCTCCGGGAATGATCGCGGCGGTCGAGCCTGCCACAATTCCAAGGATCATATGGTACATAAAGGTATACGCTTTTTTGAACAGCCAGGCAATCAATTTGGCCAGCAGCAGAATGATCAAAATCAAGCCCAGCGTAAGGGGGATGACCACTCCAAAATCCAGCTGGCGGATGCCGGAGGCCATCGGCTGGTATAAGCCTAAATAAATCAGGAAATTGGATGGGCTCATGCCCGGGATAATTAGCCCCAACCCCACCAGCATGCCGCTCAGGATCCAGGTGCCAAATGTGGGTGTCAGGGTGACATTATTGATGGTCTCCATCCAGCGCATGAAGAAAAACGTGCCAAATGCAATTCCCACCAACACCACCCAGTGCCACGATTTGCGGCCTTGCTTGCCTGCTGTGACAAATAGAGAAGGAAAGGTGCCAGAGATAAAGCCGATGAACAGCCAGGTGAACTGGGCAGCGAAATTGGAAAACGCGTAATCCACCACCGAAGAGAAGCCAACAATCCCAAGCACAAGGCCAATGCCTACCGGCAGGAAGAAGCGAATGTTCTGCAGGAACTTGACCTGCAAATTCGCCAGAAAGCGCATCAACGGTTCGTACAACCCGAACACCACCGCCAATACCCCGCCAGATAGGCCGGGTACAATCGCCCCAATACCCACCAGCATGCCTTTTAACAGCCGGATCAACCATTCAACGGCAACATTTTTTCCCTGAGTCAAACTGCTGGTTTCAGCCATATATTTCCTTTGGGTAGATTTTTTTCAAGCCCCGTGGTCCGTGGACGGTGCGGAGCCGTATGATTATAAATCAAGCAAGCTGTTTAAGGCGATTTTTCTCGGCCGATCAGGTTGCGATCCAGAACTGCGAATAGAACGACCAGCCAGGTGAAAACAACCTGCCGCGAGGCATTGATGATTGGGAACTTTTCAATACACGACCTTAAGAAAAGTCTTTATGATTCGCGATCGCCGGTAATTAGATCGGCGATATCTTCCTCGGATAGCTCGCCTTTGCTGTAAGTACCCACATTGTGCCCCTGCCGGATAATGGTATAGCTGTCAGCAACCATGTATACATGGTGAACATTATGGGTAATGAAAATCGTAGCCAGCTGCCGTTCGCGGGCATTCTCGATATAGGAGAGGACTTTGCGCGTCTCGGCAACCGAGAGCGCAGAGGTAGGTTCATCCAGGATTAAAACCTTGGCGCCGAAATAAACGCCACGCCCGATCGCAATCGATTGGCGTTCTCCACCGGATAAGCTGCCCACCCGTTCGGTGGCAGAGCGAATCTCGATGCCAATATCATGCAACGATGACCGGCAGATGGATTCCATATTCTTCAGGTCTAAAAATTTTAATGGACCAACTTTTTTGACGACTTCACGGCCAAGGAAAAAGTTTCGGGAAATGCTCATCAGGTTGACCAAAGCCAAATCTTGATAAACCGCTTCAATGCCGATTTCCCGGGCTTCCTTGGGTGAACGAATTTTGACCGGGCGGCCTTCGAAATATATTTGCCCAACCGTTGGCTGATGAATTCCCATAAGGATTTTGATTAATGTCGACTTTCCAGCACCATTGTCGCCCAGTAATGCACGCACCTCGCCCTTCTGCACTCCAAAATTAATATCGCGCAAGGCACAGATCGTTCCAAATTTTTTGGTGATATTTTCCATCCAAACCAGTGAATTTCGGCCGCGTTCATGATTAACTTCGATCATTTCTTTCACTCCGGATTTCCATGTTCATTTCACCACCGTGATAATTATTTCCGCTTGCTTATATACATGTTCAGAATTGCTGCCAGAATGATCGTTACCCCTACGATTGCCTCAAAATTATCAGCTGGGATAAACGGAATATTCAATAAGACCACTCCGGTGCGCAGGGTGCTGATGATTAATGCGCCAACCAATGCGCCCCAAATATTCCCTGAGCCGCCGGTGATCAGTGTACCGCCAACGACTGCAGCGGCGATCGCATAAAGGTCCATGCCGTCGCCGGAAGCAACCCGAACGGTGTGAAATTGGCTGAAAAGGAAGATTCCGGCTACGCCAGCCATCAGGCCTGAAATGGCAAAACTCAAGATCTTCACCCGAGCCACATTTACGCCCTGCCCCAAAGCAGCGCCGGGATTACTGCCAACCGAAAACACATGGTTGCCAAATTTGGTCTTCCCAAGAATAATTTGAAAAATAAATGCCAAACCTAATAACCAGAACAAGGAATTTCGGAAATTGGCTTCGCTGATAAGGTTATTAAGTAGATCCAGCCTCCCCGTGAATATTTTATCCATCGGCAATACATCCACGGTTTGCAGCATTGATCCGGTTGTAATTACCCATAACATCCCGCGATAAAAATATTTCGTGCCTAGAGTCACGATGAACGAAGGGATACCCGTCCAAACCAGAATTACCCCATTAACTGCGCCCAATAATGCAGGAACAACCAGGGCAAATATCAACCCCAAAAATGGTTGGCCTGCTACGCTAAAATTCCCGTAAATATATGCACTAATTGCCAGGTTCGACCCAACTGAAAGGTCGAACTCGCCGGAAACCATCAAGAAGGCGATTCCAATCGCTAATGCTCCATTGAGTGTGGCGGCATTGATGATTCCTGAAAAAGAGCGGAAGCTAAAAAATTTGGGGACAAATAATGAAAATAATACCAGGATGACAATTAATACCGTCACTGGGGCTGCAATGGTCGTGTTGGAATAAAAATGCCTGATCTTCGATAGCCAGGAGACGGAGGCTTTCATCTATTTTTCACCACATCAATGATATGAAGGTTGACCGGGAAGGGTGCGCATCCATCCCGGTCAACCGGAACACAAATTACGATAGGTTTAAGGTCATGAATTTTCCATACAGCACTGGTTTAGCCCATACTGCGTTTGACCTGGCTGTAAACACCGCGCTATATGGAAGAGTTCGGCCTTGAGCCTTATTTTCCGAGCATATCCACAGTGATAAAGCCTGGACCGGTGGCAGTGACCGCCGTTGCGGGCGTGATACCGTAGCGCTGCCGCAGCACCAGGTACATGACCGCACCATAGCCCTGCAGGAAGGGCTGCTGGTCAACGGCAGCGATCGTGGTACCGTCCTTGATTGCTACTTCTACTTCCGGGGTCAGGTCAAAAGTGATGTGTTTGAAGTTCTGCGGCTGGCTGGCCTCGACAAACGCATAGAACGGGTTGGCGCTGGACGGGCCCAGGGTCAGGAATGAGTCCACCTCTGGGTTGGCGGTATAGAAGTCGGAGATGGTCGTTTGTGATTGGGCTGCATCTTCACCCTTGACGCCCAGGACTTCGGCCGTCTTACCCGCTTCCTTAAAGGCATCGATTAACCCCTTGCAGCGCAGATCCAGCCCCGCATGCCCAACCTGGTGGTTGATGCATACCCCGCGGGTACCGCCGGCTGCGATCATCCGCTGCCCGCTCTGATAACCGCCCTGGTATTCGTCCATCCCCAGGTAGGTCATGTAGGGAATGCCGTCTGCCACAGGTCCCTTGCCGGCATTGTATGCCAGCACCGGAATCCCGCCAGCGAGCGCTTTCATGATCGGTTCTTTGAACAAGACCGGATCGGTGACCGTCAGGCCGATGCCGTCCGGTTGGGCAGCAATCGCCTGATCGATCAAGGCGGCGGTCTTCTCCAGATCGAATTTATCAGGCCCGAGCACGGTTACCTCAACGCCCATATTTTTGGCGGCGGTTTGAATGCCATCCTCCACTGTGCACCAGAACGCATCCCAGGCGCACAAGGCGTGCTGCACCATGATTAGTTTCAATGGTTTTGCAGGGTCTACGGTCGCACCCAGCAGTTCTTCGGTGATAAATCCCGGGCCTGTTGCGGTGACTGGTAACGCAGGGGTAATCCCATAGCGTTTGTTGAGCACCAGGTACATGACCGCACCATAGCCCTGCAGGAAGGGCTGCTGGTCAACGGCAGCGATCGTGGTACCGTCCTTGATTGCTACTTCTACTTCCGGGGTCAGGTCAAAAGTGATGTGTTTGAAGTTCTGCGGCTGGCTGGCCTCGACAAACGCATAGAACGGGTTGGCGCTGGACGGGCCCAGGGTCAGGAATGAGTCCACCTCTGGGTTGGCGGTATAGAAGTCGGAGATGGTCGTTTGTGATTGGGCTGCATCTTCACCCTTGACGCCCAGGACTTCGGCCGTCTTACCCGCTTCCTTAAAGGCATCGATTAACCCCTTGCAGCGCAGATCCAGCCCCGCATGCCCAACCTGGTGGTTGATGCATACCCCGCGGGTACCGCCGGCTGCGATCATCCGCTGCCCGCTCTGATAACCGCCCTGGTATTCGTCCATCCCCAGGTAGGTCATGTAGGGAATGCCGTCTGCCACAGGTCCCTTGCCGGCATTGTATGCCAGCACCGGAATCCCGCCAGCGAGCGCTTTCATGATCGGTTCTTTGAACAAGACCGGATCGGTGACCGTCAGGCCGATGCCGTCCGGTTGGGCAGCAATCGCCTGATCGATCAAGGCGGCGGTCTTCTCCAGATCGAATTTATCAGGCCCGAGCACGGTTACCTCAACGCCCATATCCTTGGCGGCAGTTTGAATGCCATCCTCCACTGTGCACCAGAACGCATCCCAGGCGCATAAGGCGTGCTGCACCATGATCAGTTTCAATGGCGCTTCACCAACCGGTGCTTCAACCGGTGGCGTGGTAGGGGCTACAGGTACTTCGGGAGTTGGTGTAGCCTTTGGCTGGCAAGCCGTTACCAAAAGCATGGCAACTACGAACACCGCGAATAGCACATTCAGCTTTTTCATTACCTTCCTCCTCCAGATTTCTGGAAATTCTAAATTCGTGGTTTACTGAAAACTTAGGTTGATGTGAGCTTGTTTCGGTAGGCACCTCCTGACTGAGCCTTAAAAACCAAAAACCTGATCATCTTAGGTGGCTTTACCAAGGTATGTGTTGCTGATGACCGATAAGATAATAATTAACCCGACACTGGCCTGAAATACCTGGATGGGTATTCCCATTAATACCAATCCTTGATCCAGCATTTGTAACAGGAGTGCGCCGAATAGGGCCCCGAGAATGGTGCCGGACCCGCCAGTCAAACGAATCCCGCCAATTGCGCAGGCTGCAACCGCAATCATCTCCATTCCCTCACCACGTAATGGATCCACGCTCAACCTGTGCGAAAATTGCAAAACACTGGCGATCCCAACCAATAGACCAGTAATGGTGAAGGTTACTATTTTGACTAAAACCACGTTTACCCCTTGAGCACGGGCCGCGCCGGGAAGTCCACCGACTGCAAAGATCCAGTTACCGAACGGCGTACGCATTAGAATAATGATAAAAATAATTGCCAACAAGACGAACCAAATTACAGATGTTCTGAAGGCCTGCACTTCGAACCAGGAATTTAATAAGGTGAAATCACCATTTAATATTTTTAAAAGCGGGATATCTGCTCCTCTATAGGAAGCAAAATCCCCTCCCCCAACCGCGCGAACGATCCCGCGGAAAGCCAGCATCGTCCCCAGGGTTGCGATAAATGATGGAATATTCGTGCGAGTGACGATCAACCCGTTGATTAATCCTAAAATCGTGCTGGTCAAAATTGCTAGCAAGATAGCCAATACCACCGGTACTCCAGCAGTGATGCTCAAAGCTAAAATATAACTGGCCAGGGCAAAATTTGATCCGACCGAGAGGTCAAATTCACCCCCGATCATTAACATCCCTACCCCAATAGCAACAATACCGGTGATACTGCCAAAGGTCAGAATATTACCGATTGAAATGGGGGTTAGAAAATGCGGGGCTGAAAGACTAAAAAATATAAACAGAAGTAAAAAACTAATCAATACAACTGCTTCAGGAATATACGATAGACGGTGACGCGTATCAGCGATTTTTTCAGCTATGAGTCCCATGCTTACTCCCTGAAAAACAGAGGCAAAACAGAATATTTATTTTTTCTAGTTCACCTGAAAGCAACAAATAATTTGCTAAGGTTTTCTAAATTTATATATTAACATAACATAGACGGAAGGTGGCTGTCAACAACTACCAACCTCGGTAAACCTAAATTCAGAAGGGTGGAGTAAATTTC
>CALMGN010000071.1 GCA_937863605.1 uncultured Anaerolineaceae bacterium | reverse complement strand
CTGGTTTCCAAATTATTAATTATTCATCTCAGATTCCTGCGGCTGATCATGGAGGGTCAGCAGATATCTCCCATGGGTTTTTGGCCCGGGGGTTGGTATAATTGAACCAAATCAAGCCGTTATTTTTGAGGAGCACCCATTGTCCTTCCCTAATCCATTTTTTCGCTGGCGGCCGCACCCCTGGCACGGGCTGGAAATTGGCCCAAATCCGCCCAAAATTGTGACTGCATATATTGAGATTACGCCGTTTGACCTGGTCAAATATGAAGTCGAAAAGACGACAGGCTATTTGAAGGTTGACCGCCCGCAGCGCAGTTCGTCTCAACCGCCAACGCTCTATGGGTTCATCCCGCGCACCTATTGCGGCAAACGCATCGGCGAGCTTTCGCCTACCGCCGCGCGCGGTGACGGCGATCCATTGGATATTTGCGTTATCAGCGAGCGCCCGATCAGTAAATCAGAAATCATCTTGTCGGCAAGAGTGGTAGGCGGCCTATTGATGATCGATAACGGCGAAGCCGATGATAAAATCATCGCTGTGCTGTCCAACGACAAGTTCTGGGAGAATGTAAACGATGTCTCCGAATTGCCGTCGGTGCTGGTGGAACGCCTGCGCCACTACTTCAGCACTTATAAACTGGTGCCAGGCAAGGAATCGTTGACCTACATCGAATCGGTCTATGGTCATGAACGCGCCGAAGAAGTGATCCTCGCAGCGATACAGGATTATGACGACGCGTACGGCAGCTAAGGTTTAGCCGAGGCCGGTGTGCCAGGCTTTCAGAGTCTCGGTATGCTCGGCCTCATGCTGGAGAATGAACGACACGATCAGTTGCGCTAAAGACTGGCCTTTGAGCCAGGGAAACAGGCTGGTATTATTCAGGTCGGCATCGCTGATTTCCGTAATGCGCTCGATGGTCTGGTCACGGATGGTTGCATAGTCGTTCCAAACGCGTTGGTAAGACCGATCTTTAAATTGTGCGTACCAAATTTTGTTCTGTTCGTCATCGCTGATCGTTTTAAAGTGAGCGGTATCCGGTTTACGGTGCAGTTTGGCCATATAAAGCAGTTTGATGGTTTCCGCTTCCCAGATGAGCAAATGCGACATGACATCTTTTGCCGACCAATCTCCCGCAACTCCGGGCCGTGTTAGTTCTTCGACCGGAACACCTTCCAACAGGGTCAGGAAGGCTTCGTGGCTGGTTTCGAGCGCTTCGATTAGGTCGGTTTTATTCATGAGATTCTCCGGGAATCAGAGGATTTTCGGGTTGGAATCAGTATATCATTAAGGTGAAGTTCAAAAATCGAACGTTGAGGTGATTTGTGACAGAGTTAGTGATCCATCAGGAAGAATGGGAGCGCGGGTTAACCATGAACTCCCTGATCGATGAGATGACAGTCAACCAGGCGGCGATGCGTCGCCGTTTTAACCTGGTTAGCCTGACCGATGCGGAAAAATCCCGTCTGGCGAATTTGAAGATCCCCCGGCGTATTCTGGTGATGACCGAAGAATGGTGCTCCGATTGCTTAATGAACCTGCCCATTCTGGCACGCCTGGCAGAAGCTGTAGCGGCAACCGAAATCCGCTTTTTCATTCGTAAGGATTGGCCAGAATTTCGGGCATACTTCAACGAACGCGATATTTACAGCCTGCCGACAGTGCAAATCATGGATAAGGCCTTTTCTCCGCTGGGAGTCTGGGTGGAACGCCCGCAGGCAGCTCACGATTGGCTGGCGCAATGGAAAGCGGATCACCCGGAAGTGGAACGCACCCGCCGCCGCGCTGATTTGACCTCGGACCAAAAACGCGAAATGCTGCGCGAAGCCAGCGAACGGCTGCTGGTTGAGATGGAGAGATGCTACAACCAGGAATTGCAGTCTGAGACGGTGCGTGAGGTGACCGAAGTGCTGGAAGCGCTGGAAAAAGACCCGCAGGGCGTTTAAACCTGCGCGAAGTGTTCTTTCTCCACCTGCTGCCAGGTCTCTTTGGGTTCAGTATTGATGTATGCACCCAGCAGCGGCATGACTGCTCGCATTTCCTCGGCCATACGCTGGGTGATACGGCGCAGGGAAAAGTGTGCATTCGGGGCACTGCGCAGGGATACCAGGTGCATTGCAGAACGTAGATTGAGCTGCAGAAGAACGCGGCGGTTGAAGGCATTCGGCACCAGGTAACTGGCGACCGCGGGGTTCCAGGCAGCCACCTGACTGTAGGCTTCTTCAGCCAGCCGCATGGCATTGCGGAAATGCTGCTCCAGCCCGGCAGTGACGATCCGGCGCGGCAGCGCGTAACCCAGCCGGGTGGTCAGCAATTGCGGAGTTTGGGTCATCATGCGGTGACGTTTAAGTTCAAAATAACCGCCCTGGTCAAGCACCAGGTCGAAGGTGAAATTACCGTATTCCAGTTCGCGTATGGGGATGACAAATTTTTCCAGACTGGCCAGTATTTCCTGCGTAAGCCGTTGCCGGTCAGCCGGAGAGAGGTCGCGGACGGTCGAAATAGAATGCGCATAGTCATCTCCACCAAAACGGTACAAGCTGGCTGCCAGGATCCGGTTCTCAACCTCGCGGTCATAATCTACCAGCTGACACCAATCGCCGCGCTCGGCGCTCTGGGGTAAAAATTCGGCGGCACTGCGGGCAAGGTCACTCTGGGCGGCTTCGAGGTAAGGGATTGGGTTGGCGTATTTGACCAGGGTGGGAGTGTTTTCCTGCCCGACCCGTTTGAGTTCGCGGCCAAGCGCCTGGACCTCGAGCAGCGGGTGCGTGAGCATCTTGGATATCGAATGTTCCAATGCGCGGGCATTGATAGTCATGCCGACGTTTGCCAGGGCAGCTGCAGGCAGGTAAAAGCGGCAAATATCCACGTAGCGTGAGCGGATGCGGCGTTCCCAGGCGCCGTCATTTTCTCCCTCCTCGCGCGGGTGTTCCTGTTCAATGACCGCCTTGACCGCCGGCAGCGCTTCCTGATAGTTTTTAAATAAAGCTTCCACCGCCTGGGTAAAAACCGGTTTCAGTGCATGCCCGTCCAGCTCGGCCGGGGTGTGATAGTCCTGCAGAGTCCACTTCTGGTAGCGGGTGGACTTTTCGGTATAGGATGCCAAACGGCAGGATTCGAGGGCTTCAACCGCCAGGCGCGATGTGTTTTCCACCGCAATATGCAGCACCGCATGTTCGGCTACGGAAGCGTGCCCGTAACCGACCACCCATTTTTCGTGAAATTGGGCGCTCTTTTCATCATTCAACTCGGCGGCTATTTCGCGAAAACTTTGCGGCGAACGCGAGGTTTTGGCAAAAGTCACCGCAATGGTCTCAGGGCTCAGATTTTTCGGGTCCAGCAGATATACCAGGCAATCAGCGCTCATTTCCCAATACCTCCAATGATTTAATCGTGTCGTGGTTCATTTGCTCGATCAATGCATCCACAGACTCAAAGCGCAATTCGGGGCGCAGATAGGCCGCGAATTCCAAGCGCAGGTTCTTTCCATAAAGGTTGCCGGAATAATACATCAGGTAGGCTTCGAGCCGGGGGACGGTGGAGTCAGATTTAAAGGTTGGGCGTAAGCCAAAGCTACTCACTGAGGGGTGGCGTACTCCGTCCACCCAGGCCCAGGTGGCATAAACCCCGTTGGCGGGCATGACCTGCTCTTCCCAGGTCTCCAGGTTGGCGGTGGGGAACCCAAGAGCTTTCCCGCGCCCGTCACCGTGGACGACCGAGCCTTCCACGGCATACAGCCGTCCCAGCAAAGTCGCGGCCTTCTCCACTTCGCCAGCGCGGATCAGACGGCGAATCTGGCTGGAGGACACAGGCGCCCCGTCAACCTCAACTGGCTGCAGCATCTCCAGTTGGTAGCCCAGGTGTCCGCCAATTTCGCGCAGGCGTTCCACGTTGCCTTCGCGCCCGCGGCCTAAAGCAAAGTCATATCCCACCAGGAGGCGTTCAATCCCCAGGTGGTCGTGTAACAGTTGCATAAAATCCAATGCACTGAGACTGGCTAGCTCGCGGGTGAACGGCAGGGTGACGACCACATCGATACCCTGCTCGCCAAGGAGTTCTGCGCGTTCTTGCGGGGTAGTCAGGTAACCGCCGTTGGTGCCTTTTCCGAGCACCACCGCCGGATGCGGAAAAAATGTTACTACGGCAGAGGGATTTTTCTGCGCGCGTGCGCCATTGACAAGCTGCCCGAGAATTTTCTGGTGGCCGAGGTGTACGCCGTCAAACGACCCAATGGTCACCCAGGAGTGCTTCAGATGGACCGGGTCGAGCGATTGGAAATGCTGCATGGAATTCCCATTATTTCAGAATTTGATTTCCGGGGGAGGGGAGACCCTGGTAAACCTGGGATGATTTTACCCGATAACTGCGTGTGGTTGGCTAACTAAAAATACCGGAATTTTCATCCGCGCATTGGATGGGACCGGTAAAAATATTTCCCTGACGATATGCCTGGTTGGCGGCTGGGCATTCTGTGAATGAAGTCCGATTTGTTAACCTAACACTGGCACACAATTGCGTGCCAGTGTTAGGAACATTTCGATCTGAGGGATGTAAAATCCTTCGCTTCGTATAGAATGCTCACTCAGGATGATATTTTCTCAGGGGCATTCTTTTTGAAAAGAAACATTAATTGAACACTTTTTTGGGCTGCCACTCGTTGCTGGCAGGGTCGAATTCAAGCAATGCAATCAAATCGCCTTGATCGCCGATCCCGCGTGCCATTTTGCCAATGCCAGCTTCGCCTGGAATGCGGTGACCGTGGCGAATGGCATCCACATCCGCTTCGGTCAACTCAATGGAAGGCCAATCGGAAAGCGCTTCAGCTGCCGGGATCACATACTGGTACCAGGAGCTGTCGTCAAAGGCTTCGCGCAGCTTTCGCAGCGGCACGGCATCCCTCAGGGTGAAGCGTCCCGATTTTGTGCGGCGCAGCCCGACCAGGTGTGCACCACAGCCCAAGACCTTGCCAAGGTCGTTTGCCAGTGAGCGAATATAGGTGCCGGAAGAACAGTAAACATCAATGACGGCCTCGGGCGGAGCCCATTCGAGCAGCTCAAGGCTGTACATATTGATCTTGCGCGGCTGCAGATCGAATTCCTCGCCTTGACGCGCCATTTCATAGGCCTTGCGACCTTTGATTTTTATAGCTGAATACGGAGGTGGGACCTGCTCGATCTCGCCGACAAATTGCTGCAGCGCTTCTTCGAACTGGGCCTCGGTAATATTGTCAACGGGGTTGCTGGTGAGCACCTTTCCGTCAGCATCATAGGTATCCGTGGTTTTACCCAACTGAATAACAGCCTGGTAGCGTTTGTCGGACGCTGAAACATATTCACTGAGGCGGACCGCCGGACCGAGCAGAACCACCAGGACGCCGGAGGCGCGAGGGTCGAGAGTGCCCGTGTGACCTGCCCGGCGTATGTAGGTGCCGCGCCGGATAATTTGGACGACTTCATGCGAAGTCAGCCCAATGGGCTTGTCAACCACAAGGACCCCGGAAATCGAGTTTATGAGGTCGTCATTCAATTCCATTTCTCCCCTTTCACATCGTACCCGGGAAAATTGGTACTTCTAAGGATTTTTGCCAGTAAAGCAAACTGACCCGCTATTTAGAATTGCCGTTGATCAGTAATTTTTCAGTGGTATCAAGAACAGAGGCCTGCACTTCCTCAAGCGCACCGGGGATTTCAGCCCCGGCCGCTGCAGCATGACCGCCGCCACCGAACTGCTCGGCAATTTTTGACACGTCCCAGCCTGGCTGAGAACGCCAGCTGACCTTGATAATATCCGGCGAGTGTTCGATGAACAAAACAGAAATATCTGCGTCCGAAATGCTCGACAAGATATCCGTCAGATCAGCATCATCCAGGCTATTATAACCGACAGCCAGCCGATCGGTCTCGCGTAATGTGGCCCAGATCAGGCGGTCTTTTTGCTGCAGTGTTGATAGCCCCAAGCCCCAGTATCGTGCCGCTTCGATCGAGCGCGACACCAGCCCCTGGAAGTAAAGGTTCGGCAGATCCGCGCCGTGATCGACCAGATCGGCAGCGACCCGCAATGCGCTTGCATTCATGTTCGAGGTGCGGAAGCCGATCGTATCCGTCAAGATACCGGTTAAAAGGGCGCTGGCGACATCTTTGGTGATCGGCAGATCCCATTTCGGCAGCGATTCAGCCAGAATGGCAGCGGTAGCCACTGCTTCCGGCTCCACCAGGTTGATCAGAGCGTAGCGGCTGTTGGTCACATGGTGGTCAATTTGAATATCCGGTTGGCGCGGGATGATTTCTTTCCCAATACGTTTCAGTTCACCCGAATCAACGGCAACGAAGGTGTCAAAATTATCATCGGGGTGGGTGATAATTTGGCCGCTGCCCGGCAGGTGTAACAGGTTGTCCGGCACACCATCGCGAACCACCATTTGCACTTGCTTGCCGGCTGCCTGCAGCGAGAGTCCGAGCCCAAGCAGTGACCCGATAGCATCGCCGTCCGGGCGCACGTGAGCGGCAATCAGCACCCGCTCGGCCTGTTTCAGCCGATCGCGAATGGCGGCATGGATCTCGTCAAGCATCCTGTTCGTCCTCAGACTCTTCTTTGGGCTGAACCGGTGGTTCCTCGCGTAAGTCTGCCAGCAGGCGTTCGATGCGGTCTGCACGCTCCGGGGTTGGATCCCAGTGGAAACGCAGCCGCGGGAAAACCCTCAGCTCGATCCTGTCAGCCAGGATGCTGCGAATGTATCCACTCGCGCTTTTGAACCCTTGCAGCGCTTCGTCAGCGCGTTGGCTGCCTTCTACAGCAGAGAGATAAACATCAGCGTAGGCCAGTTCGCGATCAACGGTGGCATCGGTAATGGTGATGCCAGCAATGCGCGGATCGCGAATTTCGCCCTTGACGACCATTTCAGACAATTCCTGGCGAATCCGGTCGCCAATGCGTTGGAGTCTTAATTTTGACGGCATATTTCGTTCCTCAAGCTTGTTCCGGGCTTAGCCCGTGGCGCGCTCCAGCAGATAACATTCAATCTGATCGCCGACGGCGAAATCATTGTAGTTACGGAATCCCGCACCGCATTCAAAGCCGTTGCGTACTTCACGGACATCTTCTTTTTCATGCTTCAAGGATGAAAATTCGCCTTCGAAAACGATGGTGCCTTCGCGGCGCAGGCGCACTTTGGCGTTGCGGCGGAACTCCCCGCTGGTCACCCGACAGCCGGCAATTGCACCGACCTTCGAGATCTTGAATGTCGCCAAAACGACGCCCGTTCCCAGGGTGTTTTCCTTGATTTCGGGTTCGAGCAGCCCTTTCATGGCTTTTTCGATGTCTTCGGTCAAACGGTAGATGATATTATACAGCCGGATGGAAACTCCCTCCGCTTCGGCGTTGCGGCGGGCGGCGGCGTCCGCCTGAACATTGAACCCGACCACAATGGCGTGCGAGGCGGTTGCCAGCATGATATCGCTTTCGCTGATGTTGCCGGCTTCGGCGTGCAGAATATTGATTTTGATGTCGCCTTTGCCCAACTCATTGAGGGAAGAGATAATGGGTTCCAACGAACCCTGCACATCCGCCTTGACCACCAGCCGCAGCTCATGAACTTCTCCGGACTGCACCTTGGCAAACAACTCTTCCAACGTGGCTTTTGGCGCAGCAGCCGTATGCTGCTGGATCGCCAGAGCGCGTTCTTCAACCAGCGCGCGCGCTTCGCGTTCTGTAGAGAATTTTAAGAAAATGTCACCGGCAGAAGGGACTTCGTTCATCCCCATGAGCTGTACCGGTGTGGAGGGTCCGGCTTTCTTGAGCTTCCGTCCACGGAAATCGAACATGGCGCGGATGCGTCCGTACGCCCGCCCGGCAACGATGATGTCGCCTGGCTCTAGCGTACCGTTATATACCAACATGTTGACCACCACGCCTTTAGCGCGTTCCACCTTGGCCTCAATTACCGTCCCAAACAATTTGCCGTCCGGGTTGGCTTTGATGTCAATGTTATCCGCAACCAGCAGAATGGCTTCCAGTAGATCTTCGATACCCTGTTTTTGCTTGGCTGAGACTGGAACAACGATCGTATCGCCGTCCCAATCATCCGGCACCAGCCCGCTTTCGGATAGCTGCTTTTTGGTGAAATCGGGATTGGCATCCGGCCGGTCAATCTTGTTCATCGCGACGATGATCGGCACACGCGCAGCCTTGGCGTGTGCAATCGCTTCACGCGTCTGCGGCATGACGCCGTCATTGGCTGCCACCACCAGCACCACGATGTCGGCGCCTTGAGCGCCGCGTGAACGCATGGAAGTGAAAGCCGCATGTCCCGGTGTGTCCAGGAAAGTGATGGCTTTGCCTTTATGTTCGACCTGGTAGGCGCCGATGTGCTGGGTAATCCCACCCGCTTCGCCGCCAGCCACATTCGTGTGCCGGATGGCATCGAGCAGGGTGGTCTTCCCGTGGTCAACGTGCCCGAGAATGGTGACAACTGGCGCGCGGTCCACCAGACGAGAAGCATCTTCCTTCGCGAGGAGCTGCCGCCAAAACGGCATTTCGCCGGGTTCTTGTTCCTCTGTGATTTCATATACCTCGGATTTGGTTTCGAAACCCATTTCCGAAGCCACGATCGAAGCCGTGTCGAAATCGATTAGTTGGTTAATATTGGCCATCACCCCATTCGACATCAAAATTTTGATGATCTGGATTGGGCTGGCTTCCATGCGTTGCGCAAGGTCGCGGACGGTTATGCTGCCAGGCAGCTCAATTAATTTTGACCCGTTTTCACTCATAATCACCTCGTTTCCCGTTTTGCGTCCCTGAATCCCCTGACAATTTTCGCAAAGTCTGCAAATTTATGACCGGGGCTGGGTGCCTGTGACGATGGAGGATGCTGAGGGGTCAAATCGATCGGCATTCCCTGACAAGCGCTCAATCCTGTAACAGGAGCGGGCGGTCAGGCTTCGTTCATAACGTCAGTTGGCAGATTTTCCATAAAATGGATCAGAACGTCCCGGTCCTGTTCGGTCAATTCAGTTTTTAAGGCATGGGCTAACGCCCCTTTCAAGGCGCTCTCCCAGCAGGATTTCTTATCGTGCAGGTAGGCCCCTCGTCCCGCAGTTTTACCCGTCGAGTCGATGGAGACTCCTTCCGGGGAACGTACTACCCGGATCAAATTCCGCTTGGGCATCACCTGCCGGCACCCAACGCATGTGCGCTGCGGAATATGTTTCACACGTTTGGTAGGTTTTTTAGTCACCTTTCTTTCTCATGACGTGCAACGTACAGGATTAAGCTTCCCATTCCCAATCTTCGCCTTCGTGTTTGTGCTTGCGGTAAACGATCGTCTGATCTTTCTCGGGATCGTATTCCACCTGGACGTGTTTTTTCTTCTTCTTGCCCTTCTTCTTGTCCTTGCCGGTTTGGTCTTCTTCCTCTTCCTCTTCATCCGAGGCTACCGGAGTAATAACCGCAGTGCGCAGTTCGAACAATTTATCGAAGGGTACTTCTTCCTCTTCCACTTCTGTTTCAATTGCAACCGCTGGTTCCGTAACTACCGGCAATCCCTCAATGACTACCGATTCAATTTCTTCTACGGGGGCGATGACCTCAACGGGTTCAGTTGCCGTAACAGCCTCGGGGGCAACCTCAACCAGCGCAGGTTCGACCGCAACTGGTGCTGCCTCTGCTGCGATCCTGGCAGCTTCTTCAGCAGCGGCGACTTCAACCGCTTTGCGCTCATCCAATGCAGTAACCATGTTGTTGATTTCCTGCAAAGCGCGCGGACCGATACCGTTCAACCGCAGGATGTCATCCGGCCGAACTTTCATCTGCACGGCCATCTCGCCGAGCGTGCTGAAACCCGCCTCTTGCAATATGTAGGCGACATGTTCAGGCAGACCGCTGTCCAGGATGCTGAGTTCGAAGGCATTCGCAGGGATCAGTGCACGGACGTTTTCGATCTCAGCCACCGCGGCTTTTTCAAGCGCAGGGCGGGCCGAGGAACGCCGTTCAACACGGTCAACAAATCGCACCAATTGTTCGAATTCTTCCGGCGCCAGCGGGCGGCCTTCGGCTTTCCGGGCCAGGAATTCTTCGACCTTGACCATCACGTCGGCTTCTTGTGCCGCGATGGCAGCCATGTCTTCTTCTTTTTGCAGGCGGTTGAGGACATCCGCCGCAGCTTCAGGCAGGCTCTTGATGTCGATGCGCCAGCCGGTCAATTTGGCCGCCAGACGGGCATTTTGGCCGTCACGGCCGATTGCCAGGCTGAGTTGATCTTCCGGAACGACCACTGTGGCGGTCTTACCGCCGGCGTTGCGGTCGTTCAGGTAAACGCCGTTTACCCGTGCCGGGCTGATCGCCTTGGCGATAAAGGCGGCCGGGTCGGCGTTCCATTCGATGACATCAATTTTTTCGTCGTGCAATTCACGTACGATGGCTTGAATACGGACGCCGCGGATGCCGACGCAAGCGCCAACCGGGTCAATGCCAGGTTGGGTCGCAGAAACGGCTACTTTGGCACGCTCGCCAGGTTCGCGGGCGATTGAGCGGATTTCAACCACACCGTGGTAGATTTCGGGGACTTCATTTTCAAGCAATCGGCGCAGGAAGTTGCGGTGGGTGCGTGAAAGGATAATTTGCGGACCGCGCGGATTGTCCTTGACCTCGGCGACCAGCGCGCGCACACGTTCATGGATGCGCGGGCGTTCCCCGGGGATCAACTCTTTGCGCGGCATGGAGCCTTCAGCCTTCATCTCAAGGCCGATGGTCAGACCCTGCGCGCCGACAGCCTGAACCACGCCGCTGACGATTTCACCCATTTGTTTCATGTAGAAATCGAGTTGAGCCTGGCGTTCCGCGTCACGGATGCGCTGCTGGATTACCTGCCGGGCTGTCTGCGCTGCAACTCGCCCAAAATCTTTGGGCGTGCTGTCGACAATCACCATGTCACCGAGTTGGGCTTCCGGGTTGACCAGGCGTGCATCCTCCAGCGCGACCTCGGTTGCCATTTCCTGCACGGAGTCAACGACCTCTTTTTCGGCGAAAATGGTGACTTTGCCGGTTTCGGTATCCACCTTGGATTCAACATGCTGGGCATTGGAAGCGTTAACCGCACGGCGGTAGGCTGACACCATAGCCGATTCCAGGGCTTTCAGGATAATTTCCCGTCCCAGTTGTTTTTCCTCGATGACTTCATTGAAAGCCAGAGTAAATTCGTTCTTCATGCTTGCGATTTCTCCAAAATAATAGTGACTGTTATATAAGCAGAAAAGTGGGGGGAGGCCCACTTTTCGTTGAACGCGAAATAGGTTGGCTTGCTTACGGGTATTATTTTAACACAGACTGCTGCAACATGCAAGGAATTTTGTCAAGGGCGTGCTATACTAACTTGTCATTCCATTCTAATCGCTCGCGAGGCATATCATGGCAGCAAACCCAATCTGGTGGCGTGATGGCGTGGTCTATCAAATTTACCCGCGGTCCTTTGCCGACAGCAATGGCGACGGCATTGGCGACCTCGAGGGAGTGATCCAGCATCTGGATTACCTGGCTGAATTAGGCGTCGGAGCCGTCTGGTACTCGCCGTTTTATCCCTCGCCGGACATTGACTTCGGTTATGACATCAGTAATTACACTGACATCGATCCAAAATTTGGCAGCCTGGCTGATTTTGACCGTCTGGTAGCGGAATCCCACAAGCGCGGCATTCGCGTTGTTCTTGACCTGGTACTCAACCATACCTCAGACCAGCATCCGTGGTTTCAAGAGTCGCGCAAGGGCAAAGACAACCCGTACTCCGACTGGTATATCTGGCGGGACGCTAAACCCGACGGCAGCCTGCCAAACAACTGGGAAGCTATTTTTGGAACTGCAGGCTGGGAGTGGGATTCCGAACGGGGCCAGTATTACTACCACATGTTTTACCCGCAGCAGCCTGACTTGAACTGGCGCAACCCGCAGGTTCGCCAGGCGTGTCTGGACGTTGTCCGTTTCTGGCTGGAGCGCGGAGCGGACGGCTTCCGGCTGGATGTTTTTAGCAACTATTTCAAGCACCCGGATTTACCCGATAACCCCCCTGCGGTCGGTTTGCGTGCGTTTGACCGCCAAAAGCACATTTACGATTCCAACCAGCCAGACATGATTCCGCTGCTGCGCGAACTGCGCGAAATCCTCGATTCCTACCCGGAACGCTACGCGGTAGGCGAAACCTTTATGCCCACTTCGCAAAGTGTGGCTGCCTACACTGCTCCCGGCCTGATTCATGCGGCCTTTGATTTTGAAATGCTGCACTGCCGTTGGGATCCAGCGTGTTTCCTGAAAGCCATTGTGGCAACGGAAAGGGCGATGGACCCGGATTCCTGGCCGGTATATACCCTCAACAACCATGACACCTCCCGCACAGCCTCGCGCTACCA
>CALMGN010000070.1 GCA_937863605.1 uncultured Anaerolineaceae bacterium | reverse complement strand
CGCGGCTGAGCACCCCAAGTTCTGTCGCCCAGGTATCGGCGTTAACCGCTGCCAGTGTGCCGGCGGCCGCCGCCCACAGAAAGGTGGCCGACGGGAAAATAGCCTGGGCAATAACCAGCACACCGGCGACGCCGCCGTTTGCCAGTACTTGTCCGGCGTCGCGCCGGCTGCCCTTGGAGAACTTTTCGTTCACCGCGGATTTGCGGCGCTTGAATAAGCGCGAAAGCACCGAGGAGGAGACAAAAAAACCGACCAGCAGGACCGCCCAGGGCAAACCGCCCAACCCGAAGACCGCGGTTCCAAGCAGCGCAGCGGCAATCGCACCCGAAAAGGACAAGCTGCGGGCCGTGTAGGCTGCGCCGGCGATTAAAACAGCCAAAGCGAGTCCGGCTGCCAGTTGCACCCAGGAAAAATGAACAGTGAAGGCATTCATGGTCAGGGAATATCCGGAGTCAAAGGATTAACAGCGTTGCCAGGATTAGTAAAATAGGTGTGACCGCTGAACAAATCCAAAGCACAAAGGCTACCGGGCGTTCAGCCTCCCGGCGGTAGAAAAACAGGCCGATAAACAGGTTGACGACATAAGCAAAAATTCCCAATACCGGCAGCAGGAGCAGTTGTTGCGCCGGGACCGGTTCCAGCGGCAGCCCCTGGGCGTCGTATCCCAGGGCCACTTCAGTGCGCCCCGGCACCGCTAACGAAACCAACAGCAGCAGTCCCGCGGTCAAAACAAGGCCGGCAACCAGGAACCCACGCGCCACACGGTCGTCCCATACGCGGCGGGCAAAAGCCGCCGGTTCCGCAGAGTAGGCTGGCAGCGGGGTAATACTTCCCATCTCAATCGCGTTTTGGAATGATCGCAAGAATCCGCGGGTGTCTTCCGGCGAAATGGCATATACCTTTTGTGGAGCGGCGATCAAGAGCAGGTTATTGCGATCCGAGGCCAGAAATTCAACCTCGCCCAGTTCCTCCACCTTTCGCAATCCCAAAATCGCGCCCGGGAAAGACAGCGGCGGCAATGGCAAGTGGAAACCCAGGTCGCTGGCAGGACGCACCCATTCGATTTCGGTCAGCGGGATATCTTCAGCGCGCAGTCCCCAGCGGATGCGCAGCCCGTCGCGCTCGAGCGTGTAAGCGGCGTTGTACAGCGCATAGGCGCGGTAGAGGACGACCGGAAGGGGGACGAAAAACGCCAGGGAGACAAGCAGCAGAAGCGCGAAAACGCCGCTGACTTGCTGCTGCAGGGCAATAACCAGGCTGATCGCACTGACTGCCAGAAATGCGACCGCTGCCAGTACGTGCATCAACAGCGCACGGCGGCGGGGTGGTAGAAAGGTGACGGGCAGCCCGGCAGCCATCCAGTTACAGAACGTCCTCCAGGGTGCGGCAAACCAGTTCAACCTGTTCTTCGGTCATCACGCCGGAGAAAGGCAGCGCCAGACCGCGCCTGCCAAGATCCTCGGTAACCGGGAAATCACCGGGTTGGTAACCAAAGCGTTCCACCATGTAGGGCTGCAGGTGGATAGGCAGGAAATACGGGCGTACCGGGATGCCGCGGTCGGCCAGGCGCTGCGCCAGCGCTTCACGGTTGACGCCTGGATCAACCCGGATGACGTACACGAACCAACTGGTTCGGGTGGTATTTTTGTCAATGCACGGCGCTTTGACGCCCGCAATCTTGTTCAGGCGGAGGCGGTACCATTCGGCGACTTGCTCGCGTTTGACCAGCAGCTCTTCCAG
Source organism: uncultured Anaerolineaceae bacterium (assembly GCA_937863605.1). Taxonomy (GTDB): domain Bacteria; phylum Chloroflexota; class Anaerolineae; order Anaerolineales; family Anaerolineaceae; genus Bellilinea. The sequence goes on along the minus strand of CALMGN010000070.1, from coordinate 7,187 downwards.
GCGGCTCATTTGCACCACGCCCAGTGCGGCGCTCAATTCGTCCAGACGGTAGTTGTAACCCAGGTGGGTGTGCGAGAGCCAGGTATCGCCAGGGGCGCGTCCCTGGTTGCGCAGCGCGCGCATCAAACCGGCCGCCTGATCGTCGGTGGTGACGATCAGCCCGCCTTCGCCGGTGGTGATTTGCTTGTTGGGATAAAATGCAAAGACAGCCATTTCCGCCAGGGTTCCGGCCTTGCGGCCTTTGTACTCCGCGCCAAGCGCTTCGCAGGAATCCTCGATCAAGTGCAAATTGTATTGGTTGGCAACCGCCTGGAATGCATCCCAGTCGGCGGGTTGACCAAACACGTCCACGCCAAGAATGGCTTTGAGCGCTGCTCCAGGCTGGGGGCATTTGCGCGGCAGCCAGCGTTGGGCGGCGCTGCCGCCTTCTTGTAAGTCATGGGCGGCCTGGGCGGTCAACTGCGGGTCCATGTTGCCGGTCAGCGGGTCAACATCGACGAAAACTGGAACGGCTTGCTCAAAAAGCAAGGCATTGGAGGAGGCTACGAAGGAAAAGGGGGTGGTCAGCACCAGGTCGCCAGGACCGATGCCAGCGGCGCGCACACACAGATGCAGCCCGGCGGTGCCGGAATTAACCCCAATGGCATGGCGGCGGCCGGTATAGGCGCTGAAAGCAGTTTCGAAGGCTGTAATTTGCGGCCCCATGCTTAAGTTAGGCGTTTGCAGCACGGCCAGAACGGCCTGGCGTTCTGCATCGGTTAGATCAGGCGACGACATGGGTACGGCGTGCGGGACGGTTTTGCTCATGGAAGGGGGAACTTTCAAAAATGTTATTGTGCAGGTACGGCTAGCCTAAAAAGGCGATCCAACCGGAAATGGCGCGGTACAGCCCGGGCGCAAGCACATGCTGACACTTTTGCATCATCCATCCGGCAAGCAGGCCTTGCACCAGCCCGATTCCGAGCCCGATCAGTACGGTCTCGGTAGGCTCGCCCCACAGGCGCGGAATTTGCCAGAGGGCGAACAGCCCGGAAGTCACAAGCCAGCCAGGGATATTGCCCAATTGGGAGGACAGGCGCGGCTGGATGTAGCCGCGGAAAACGGTCTCTTCAGCCAGTCCCAATGCGGCGACGACCAGCAGCGCACTGGTTTCGGCGCTGGTGATGCCGTCAAACAGCAGGGTGATTTTTCCGCGCAGGAAGATCGTCAGTAGAATAACAGCAATGCCTACCTGAAAAGCAGGCTGCAGCAGCGGGCGGTTCCATCCGGCGCTGCGAACAGGCTGGCGGCGGTAGATGAGGGCAATGGCCACCAGAACAACGCCAGCGCCAGCGGCTGTCAGATGTTGGACCAGGGCTTCGAACGTTGGGGTCGATCCGGACAAACCAGTGACGGGCGCTGGAATCGGCCCGCGAAAAACGACAAAGCCTAAAATGAACAGGCCAGCGGTTACCAGCGCTGCGGCGATGACTTCGCGCTGCGGGTAGCGGAAACTGACCGGAATGTGCTGTTTGAAGCGCGGGCTGAGGGTCAACAGCATCGTTGCGGCAATGACACCCAGCACCTCGCTGGCGAGTGCGATAAGGTCGGTAGTGGTCAAGCGGATTGGTCCCCCTGGGATTCATTTAGGTCTGCTGCGGTTTCATCCGATGGGGAGGTTTCTGAAGGGGTCTCGAATTGCAATTCGACCTTCTCCTCCATGCGCACCTGCCCACGCAGGAAGGCGCCTTCCTCGGTGGCGAAAGCCACGGTGGTCACGTCGCCCCAGACGCGGCCGGTGGAACGGATTTCGATTTTTTCTGCAATAATGTTGCCGCGCACCGATCCGGCGATCACCACACTGTTGGCGCGCATTTCCTCGCAGTTCACCCGGCCGGTCTCGCCAACCACGACCAGTCCGCGCACTGCGATTTCACCGTCAAAGGTGCCTTCAATGCGAATGCCGCCGCTGCCGTGCAGGTCGCCTTTCCAGTTAATGCCAGGCCCGAGCACCGAGGTGACGCGCTCGATGGGCACGACGGTGGTGGGACTGGCGGGTGGGTTTTTACGAAACATCATCCTCCTGAAGGTGGTGGGGAATCATACGTGCGAAGGAATTATAAAGAGAAACCGGCGATTCTACAATGAATGCAGACGACAGAAGCTACAGCCTTACACGCGGGTGCTATTTTTGCGAACTCATGTCGAAAATTCCAAATCTGAGAGCTTAAAATTCCTCTCCCCGAATCGGGGAGAGGTTAGGTGAGGGGTCCTACTCTGCTTGCACAATACTCGGTAATTAATTCCAATACTGCTTCTGGAGTGTCAAGGACTACTTCATTGGTGAAGCGCATAACCCTCAACCCCTGCTCCTCCAGCCAATGTGTCCGCTTTTGATCATATTCAGCCTGGTCGAGATGGGTGTCGCCATCGATTTCAACCACGAGTTTTACTTCTGCACAGTAATAATCTGCGATATAAAACCCAATGGGGTGCTGGCGTCGGAATTTAAGATTGTTCAATTGTCGGTTACGTAAATGGGTCCACAGCAATTGTTCAGCGGCTGTTTGATTGAAACAAAGCCCCTTCGCTTTGGCTTGAATATCTTTGTTCACTGGTTTCACAGGACACTCAACAAGTCTATTATTATGGTTTAAATATTAATAAGGACCCTCACCTAACCTCTCCCTAGAAGGGAGAGGAATTTGATTCTTCTCCCCGATTCGGGGAGAGGTTAGGTGAGGGGTTTACCCGGAAGCGCCAGGGCAAAGAGCGCCAGGGTTCGGGGACATTGTGGATGCCGACTCGCGAGCCGGTGGACACGCTTTCCTCCGCGACCGGCTCGGCGGCCTCGATCCACAGGCCGCCAGACGGCGAGGTCAGGTCCACCCCGTTCTGCCGCCCGTCGATGCCAAATGCCTGGGTCAATTTGGCCGGGCCGTCAGTCCATTGACCGCGGGGTCGTCCCGCACGGCGGGCAGCCATTACCTCCATCCCGTCAACCGGTTCGACGGCGCGGATCAGCACTGCTGCCGGAAAGTCCGGCGGCAGACACACCGCATTAAGACACCAGTGCATACCGTAGGTGAAATAGACATAAGCCATCCCGGGCGGACCGTACATGACCGCCGTGCGCGGCGTCCTGCCAACCCGTGCGTGACAGGCCAGGTCTTCCTCGCCGCGGTAAGCCTCGGTTTCGGTGATCACCCCGCGCAGCACCTGGCCGTCCAGTGGGCGCACCAGCTGCATACCCAGCAGGTCGCGCGCCACTAGCAGCGGGTCGCGGGCGTACCAATCGGATGGCAGGCAAGATGACAACCCCATGGTTGTATTGTACAATACCTAAGGATCCAAAGACGCAGATAGAGGTGTGTAATGAAATTCCGCCCGGATATCGCTCTGACTTTTGACGATGTGCTGCTGGTGCCGCGGCATTCTTCCATCCGCAGCCGGCGTGATATTGACATGTCCACCCAACTGACGCGTGAAATCAGGCTGCACTTGCCGGTCATCTCTGCCAACATGGATACTGTTACCGAGGCAGCCATGGCAATCGCCATGGCGCAGCAAGGCGGGATCGGCGTGCTGCACCGCTTTATGAGCCTAGAACGTCAGGCTGAGCAAGTGCGCAAGGTCAAGCGTGCCGAAAGCTTGGTGGTGCATAACCCGCTCACCATTTTGCCGGATGCCAGCCTGGCACAAGCGCGTCAGGTGATGGTGGAGGAAAATGTTGGCGGGCTGGTGGTAGTGGACACAGCTGGCAAACTGATCGGAATGGTCACCAACCGTGATGTGCTGCTAGCGACCGACCCCTCGGCCCTCGTGCAGACCGTAATGACCCCGCGTGAGCGGTTGGTAGTCGCCGGGACAGACGAAACCCTGGAGGCAGCCCGCGAAAAACTGTACCAGGCACGCGTGGAAAAGCTGCCCTTGATCGCATCGGATGGAACCCTCACCGGGTTGATTACCGCGCAGGACATTGTCAAAATTCAGGAGCATCCATATGCCACCAAAGACCAGCTTGGACGGCTGCGCGTCGGAGCAGCGCTGGGCGTGCACAGTGATGATGTGGAACGCGCTGCCGCCTGCATCGAGGCTGGCGCTGACCTGCTGGTGGTTGACATTGCCCACGGGCACTCCGACCATACGATCACCATGGTCAAACAATTAAAAAAGACTTTCCCGGGCGTTGCGGTCATGGCTGGCAATGTTGCCACGGGCGACGGCGTGCGCGAACTGGCGGATGCCGGAGCGGATGCGATCAAAATTGGCGTGGGAGCGGGCTCGATTTGTATCACCCGGATTGTGACCGGGTTTGGCGTGCCGCAGTTGACGGCTGTGGCCGATTGCGCTGAGGTCAGTCATAAACTGGGACTGCCGGTGGTCGCTGACGGCGGCATGCGCACCTCGGGCGATGTAACCAAAGCCCTGGCGGCCGGCGCCAGTACGGTGATGCTCGGATCGATGCTGGCTGGCACCGAAGAAGCGCCCGGCGCAGAAATTGTGCGTCAGGGTCGGCGCTACAAGGTGGTGCGCGGCATGGCGTCCCTATCGGCCAATGTCGAACGGCGTAAACTGGATGACACCGAAGTGGAGTTCAGCGAAGAGGACTGGACCGAGGTCGTACCGGAGGGTGTGGAGGCGTTCGTGCCATATCGCGGCGATGTTGCCGACATTTTGACTCAGATCGCCGGCGGACTGCGCTCGGGGATGAGCTACGCCGGTGCGCGCACCATCCCTGACCTGTGGGAAAACGCTGAATTTGTGCGTATCACCTCGGCCGGAATTAAGGAATCGGGGTCGCACGACGTCAATTTGATCTAACGGTCGTGGGGCTTTCCAAAAACGAAAGAAGGAGCGGTTTCATGGTGGAAGTTGTCATCGTAGATGCTGTCCGCACGCCGATTGGCGCGCTGGGTGGGGCGCTCTCCAGCGTGCGGCCGGACGACCTGGCTGCGCACGTCATTCGGGCGCTGGTCGAACGCACGCAGGTGCCGACCGACCAGATCGAAGAAGTTTATTTTGGCTGCGCCAACCAGGCGGGCGAAGATAACCGCAATGTGGCGCGCATGGCAGCTCTTTTAGCCGGACTGCCGGTCGAAACGGCCGGGGTGACAATCAACCGCCTGTGTGCGTCGGGGCTGAACGCGGTCAACATGGCGGTGAGGGCTATTCGCGCTGGTGAAGGCGATATTTTTATCGCCGGCGGCGTGGAGAGCATGTCGCGCGCGCCGTACTCGCTGCCCAAAGCCGACCACGGCTATCCCTTTGGCAACCTGACCGCCTACGACACCTCGCTCGGCTGGCGTTACCCCAACCCGCAAATGGAAGCCTTGTACGGCACCGATTCGATGGGCGTGACCGCTGAAAATATTGCCGATATGACCGGCATTACCCGCGCCGAACAGGATGCCTTTGCACTGCAAAGCAACCAGCGCGCTGTAGCAGCCATGGATTCCGGGCGCTTTGCCGCTGAAATTGTCCCGGTGCCGGTGCCGCAACGCAAAGGCGACCCGGTGATGGTCAGCCAGGATGAACGTCCGCGGCGCGACGCCTCGCTGGAGTCGCTGGCAAAGCTCAAACCGGCTTTCCGCAAGGACGGCTCGGTGACTGCCGGCAATTCTTCCGGGTTGAATGACGGCGCAGCTGCCCTGCTGGTGATGAGCGCTGAAAAAGCCGCTGCCCTGGGGATGAAACCGTTAGCGCGCGTGCTGAGTTCAGCAGCCGCAGGGGTTCCGCCGCGCATCATGGGCATCGGACCGGTCCCGGCTGCTGGCAAAGCACTTAGTCGGGCAGGACTAAGCATCGAGCAATTAGGTTTGGTGGAGCTGAACGAGGCCTTTGCCGTCCAGGCGTTAGCGGTCATCCGCGAGTTGGGGTTAGCCGAGGAAATCGTCAACGTCAATGGCGGGGCGGTGGCGCTCGGTCACCCGCTCGGCTGCTCCGGAGCGCGCATTTTGACCACGCTGCTGCATGAGATGGCGCGCCGTGCGCCGCAAGCCGCCAGGCCATACTTCGGCATGGCAGTGTTGTGCGTGGGCGTTGGCCAGGGCGAGGCTACGATTGTCGAGAGCCTGGTTTGAGTCAGCCGGGGCTTGACCTTTCCGCAGGGCAACTGTAGGAACCCCTCACCTAGCCTCTCCCCGGTGGGGAGAGGAAAATTGCTTCTTGCTATCCCCCGATTTCGCTCATAACGCGGTTGGTGGCGAATTCGCCTTCCGCCAATCCGTGCCCCCACGGCTTGACCCATACTCCGTCGAGAATAACCTTACGCAGATCCTCTAGCGACGCGCCGGCGCGCAATGGCGTGAGTAGATCCACTTCTTTATCGCGCAGCAGGCACAGGCGCAGCTTGCCGTCGGCGGTCAGGCGCGCCCGGGTGCAGGCAGCGCAAAATGGCGCTGTAACCGAGGATATAAACCCGAGCTCGCCTTTGGCGTTTGGTAGGCGGTAAATGCGCGCCTCGCCGTCCAGTTTGCCGTTGTTGCCTGGCGTTAACGTTCCCAGTTCAGCTTCGATCTGGCTTCGCATTTCCTCGGCGGTGACTACCTGCTGGCGCTGCAGATCGGTGGCGCCGCCAAAGGGCATCATCTCGATAAAGCGCACCTGCCAGGGGTTATCCAGCGTCAAAGCTGCCATGCTGGCAATATCTCCGTCGTTGAAGCCGCGCACCACCACCGCGTTGAGCTTTACCGGTGTCAGCCCGGCAGCCTCGGAGGCTTGGATGCCCTCCCACACCTGGTCAAAGGATCCCCAGCGGGTAATTTTCTTGAAGCGCACCGTATCCAGCGTGTCCAGGCTGATGTTGACGCGCTGCAGGCCGGCATCTTTGAGCGGCTGAGCCAGTTTGCCAAGCAGCACGCCGTTGGTGGTCATGGAAAGCGACCGGATGCCCGGCACGGCGGCAATTTCGCGCACCAGATCGACCACATGCGCGCGTACAGTGGGTTCCCCGCCGGTCAGCCGGATCTTGTCGAATCCGAGGCTGGCAAACAGGCGCACCAGCAGCAGTACTTCATCATCCTGCAGCATCTCGGCATTAGGCCGGAAGGTCATATCCTCCGGCATGCAGTACACGCAGCGCAGGTTGCAGTGGTCTGTCAGGCTGATGCGCAGGTAATGGATGTTGCGTCCAAAGCGGTCGTAGGCCATAAGTTCCCTTAATTAATATTAATTGTATCATATAAATTGCATAAACCCTGAGAGGG
>CALMGN010000069.1 GCA_937863605.1 uncultured Anaerolineaceae bacterium | reverse complement strand
TGGGGGCAACCTTCAGAGTCGGGGGTATGGATCCCATTTCCTTTGTGCATCTCAGGAATAATATTGCGCTTTTGGCCTGCGCAGAATGGCTCATTGGAAACAGGTATTCCAATCGTTGTCAGCCTTCTGGTTAACCATAATAATTTGGCCATTCAGCATCCATTCCATTTCATTTGGTTTCCAGGAGGATTAAGTGAGCACGATTTCGTTAAGAACCAGCACGACGTTTACAAACCCGCCCTTTGTAAACCAACTTTTCAATACCACACCCTGGGCCTTTCTCTGGTTGGTCGCCCGACTCTATGTCGGCTATCAATGGCTTTCCTCGGGAATTGGTAAATTTAGTAACCCGGGCTGGGTAGAGACTGGTGAAGTTCTTAAAGGCTTTTGGACCCGGGCGGTCGCGATTCCAGAAGCCCCCGCCCGTCCCCTGATCGTCTTCGATTGGTATCGAGCATTTATCCAGGGGTTGCTCGACAGTGGATCGCATGTCTGGTTTGCGAAGCTCGTTGTAGCCGGTGAAATTTTGATCGGAATTGCGTTAATTCTGGGATTGTTCACCGCCGTTGCAGCCTTCTTCGGCGGATTCATGAATTGGAATTTCATGATGGCAGGGACGGCGAGTGCCAACCCGGTAATGATCATTATTTCGATCCTGTTGATCCTAGCCTGGCGAACAGCCGGATATTGGGGATTGGACCGGCTTGTACTTAAGCTTGTTGGTACGCCGTGGCAACCAGGTAAGATTTTCCAAAAATAATCGCTTTGAATAACCCCCAGTAGAAAGAACCTCCATCGCACGAAGTCTTAGATGCGATGGAGGTTCTTCTTTGAATTTCCATCTTGCCCTTGAGATCCGGCGCAACAAGACAGGAGATTCCCACCCCGAACGAGTAACCGTTAAATTAATGAGCTGTTAGCATGCCACATGGCGGTCTTCTGCAATAATCTTAAGCCTGCGTACGAAACAAAAACCACAACTTCGGTAGGACCTGAAGCTGTGGTTGATGTTTGTTTCTATAATTTGGTTAGAGATCTTTTCTCATCTGCAGAAATTGGTCCTGGGTTATTTCGCCCCTGGCATATCGCTGTTCAAGAATTTCACGCGCTGAGAGCTGGTCCCGGTTCCTGTTGTCATTGGCTGGTGAATTCGATTGGAATAATCCCCGCACGACGAACACTGCCAGAACAATCAAAATGATCCAAAAGAAGAACATCCCACCAAGCATTCCGAATCCCATTATGATCTGCCTTCCTTATCGGCTAAGATCCGATAATATTTGTTGATATTCTTCACGGCTGAGCTCGCCTTTAGCATAGCGTGCCTGGACGATATCCCGAGCAGAATCGCCTGAAGTGTTCCGGGAATCGGTCTGTGAATTAGTCTGGTTAAATTTCTTAACTGCCCATACCACCAATAAGACCAAACCGACCAGGACTGCGATCGTGATCACCAGATTGATGATCATACCGATCCAACCAAAACCGCCAAAGCCACCATAACCACCCATCATTGTGTTTTCCATCCTTTTTGTAATTGATTTGTTTTTGTCGAACTTTACTTTCCAATGATAGCGGATCAAGGTGAAGCTTCGTTGAAGGAAATGTAAAGGTTTGGTAAATATCCTTAATCCGGTCCGATTGGCAGGCTCAGGAAGAATGTGCTCCCTTTGCCATCTCCGGGGCTTTCTGCCCAGATACGCCCATGATGAGCTTTTACGAGCGCTTGAGCGATGGTTAAACCAATCCCACTACCACCACTGGCTCTGGCCCTGGACTTGTCAGTCCGATAAAAACGATTAAAGATGAAGGGCAAATGATCGGTTGAAATTCCAATTCCTGTATCGGCAATGGAAATAAAAACCTCGGATTGCTTCCTGAATGCAGAAATACGCACCTTGCCCGGCGCCGGCGTATATTGCAACGCATTTCCTATAAGGTTCGTTAACACCTGGATCATTCGATCTTTATCGACCGATAGAGCTGGCAGGTTTGGTTCGATCTCGACCTCAAGTTGGACACCTTTTTCAGAAAATTGGCGTCCAAGGTTTCCCCCGACGGTACTAATCAGCTCCTCAGCCGACACGATGATACGGTTAAGCTGGAAAGCACCAGACTCAACCTGGCTGAGCTCCTGCAAATTATTCACCAAACGCTGCAGACGGTCAATTTCTGTGTGAAGTTGTTGGTAAGTGGCCGGGTCTGCTGGAAGAACACCGTCGATTAACCCTTCCATGTAGCCTTTGACAGCAGCCAGTGGGGTGCGCAATTCATGCGTGACGTCACCAATCAACTGTCGGCGCATTTTTTCAGTCTTTTCGAGCTTATCTGCCATTTGATTGAAACTTAATGCCAATTGGTCCAGTTCGTCCAATTGATTGGTTCTCAATCCGCTAGAGATATGGAGCCTCTCTTCGTAATTTCCATCCGCAATCCGATGGCTGAGGGTCTTCATCCGTTGAACCGGGGAGACCACTTGACGGCTGATTAGAAAGCTGGCCAGCACCGCTGCAAACAAGGCTGCTATCGTTGCCAATGAAAGCGCTTCAGTGACCGAGGCAGTATAGTTGGCGAATAATTCATCCTCAATCGGTTGGGCATTCCCCATCATATTGCTTCCCGACATCATCGCGCTCATCCCCGCCATGTGTCGATCGAAAGCTGCTGGAGCGGATAAACTAGTGGCAGTAGCGAGAACGATGACACCTACCAGAACAACCACCACATAAGAAAAGAATACTTTCCAGGCGAGATGCGATCGTAAAAATCTCAACATGAGATCACCTACTTATCTTCGAAACGATAACCAACCCCACGGATGGTTTCGATAAAATGATCGTTTCCCAGTTTCTGGCGGATATGACCAATATGAACATCCACAACACGGGTGTCGCCGTAATAATCGTACCCCCAGACTTTTTCCATTAACTGTTCACGGCTGAGCACCATCCTGTGATGCTGTGCGAGTACAACCAACAGGTCAAACTCAACAGCGGTGAGTTCTACCAGACGCTCACCCACCCACACCCGGCGCGCTGAAAGGTCTATGTGAAGGTGAGGAAAATTGAGCGTGGCAGGTTCATTCGCAGTCGAGGGCAGATTCTGCAAACGCCTGAGGGCAGCCTTTATGCGGGCGATCAATTCCCGTGGACTGAAAGGCTTCGTCAGGTAATCATCCGCACCGACTGACAGGCCGACGATTTTGTCAGTTTCCTCTGAACGGGCAGTGAGCATGATGACGTAAACATTCGACTCGCGCCGCAGGTTTGCCAGCAGCTCGATGCCATCCATACCTGGAAGCATCACATCCAGAATGATGACATCCGGTTTGAAGGAACGGGCAGTGCTTAGACCGGTTATCCCGTCCAACGCTGATTTGAAATCATAGCTTTCTGCTTTCAAATACGCAGTAATGACATTATGGATCGATTGCTCATCGTCAATCAGAAGTATTTTGGCTGCAGGCAATTTTGATCCTTTCCAAATTGGTTTGTTTATCTATTTTACATATAAACAGGGACCGGCGGAACAGCCGATCCCTGAAGTTTGGCAAGTCAGATGTGATTACTCATACATTTCAATAAATGTTCCATGCCAGGTGTGGACGAAGACCTGTCCGCTGAAGCCGTTGACGCTGAGCATTCCAGTCTCTTGGCCATCTTTAAGAATATCGATCGTGTAGTAGCCATAGAACGGGTCGGCATCCTCCGCAGTCGTATAACCGGGGTACTCCTGATCCAGGTACTGCTGAGCGGCCTGGAGCGCTTGTTCCGAGGTTACTGTCATGTCCGCAGAGACAGAAACGGGGTTGTTGTTATAACCGCCCATCATGCCGCGGCCTCCCATCATTCCACTTGAGCCACCCATCATCCCATAACCGCTCATGTGGCCGTATTTTAGATTCCACATCATATTGGGACCATATTCAGGGAAAACAGATAAGCTGGTGGGGTCTACCAGCAATTCCATCGCTCCGATACCTGTGCTTTTCTCGGTGATGCGAGCATAGGCGTGGTTATTGAAGATCATGATTTCTTTAAGCTCAAGGTCGGAATTGTTTAACCCCTTCAAATAACTTTCCACAGCTTGTCTGGCCTGATCAATCGTGAGCGGTGTTGTGTTAGCCGTGCTACCGTTGATATACCCCCCCATCATGTTGTTGTAGCTGCCGCCCATCATCCCACTGCCACCCATCATGTTCTGACCATTCCCCATCATCGAAAAGCCTTGGCTGGCGAAATTCCGTCCCACACCTGCCAAATTGAATGGGCTAAAATTAGTCGCCCCATAACTCGAATTCCCAACCATAAAGCCAGCCCCAAAAATTAGAGCGCCGAGGATTAATCCGCCGACAACCAATAAAGCAATACCCAACGATTTGTTCATTTTTTTTCTCCATATCAAATTAAATTCGAACTTACTACGTAAGGATACATGTCGAAAGTAAATTGATCGTGAAGCAAAAATAAAGTTTCTGTAAAGAATAGATCCGTATGGTAAATAATTTCATTGGTGCGAGAAGCAGCACTGACAAGAATCAAAACGATACAATCCGAAATTTGGATAATTTTGGGGGAGTTTCTAACCTCGCTGCACCAGATAACATTGACCAAGACCGAAGACTGTTTAGTTTTTTGGGCCCGAGACTCATAGAATCGCACTCCTCCAATGCCATACTAGCTAAAGGCACTGGAGGAGTGGATACAAGTTAATTTCAGTTTATTGGATGATTAACTGAAATTCCTTTGAATAGGTTTTGGCTCCATCCTCAAGGCGAACACTAATTTTCCAATTCCCGCTCATCGAGAAATTCGTCGTCACCGCGTAAATTCCTTTGCCTTGATCGGTCGCAGGTCCGTGCATGCCCATGCCAGTCATATCGATATGATCCGCACCGACTTCCACAGTCGCTCCGCTGATTGGAACGCCCTGCGCATCCAAAACCGTAAAGTAGAGCAGCACGTCTCCCACGACCGGAGGATCGGGCAGCACATTCATGGTCACTGTATAACTTTCAGAATTCGGGTTTGCTTTATCTGAGGACCCAGAGCAGGCTGCCAGGATCAGGATCAATCCAAGCGCCAAAAACGGTAAAATTCTTCGAACGCTCATCACAAATGTTCTCCTTAATGTTTTGCGTTTATTCAGAGACGTTTATCATCAGCATCAAACCGCCAGGCTCGACATTATCGTTGGTGGTATGGTGCAGAATATGACAATGCAGCATCCATTGGCCTGGCTCGGTGGCAACAAATTCAATATCATAGCGTTCCCCGGGTGCCACCAACACCGTATCTTTGGTTAATTGTGCTGCTTCGGGCACCGGATGGCCGTCGGTTGCGACGATTTTAAACGGCACGCCATGCAAATGGATGGGGTGAACGAATTGACCGATGGAGGTCAGCCGCAACCGGACGAGCTGCCCTTTCTTCACTTCAATGGTTTCCGTATTCGGAAATGCCTTGCCGTTGATCGTGAAGTAATTTGGTTCCATCCCAGCCATGGGCATGGCGGCGAAGGTCTGCCCGTCCTTAATCAGCATCTCGGAAAACATAAGATTCACATCGACATCGGGTTGGGTAGCTGTCGGTTCTGTCGGGTCGATGATGAACGGCGCATAAAGGCCGGCACTAACCTGGATATCTCCTTCAAAATGAGAGTGGTACATATAGGTTCCGGCCGGGCTGGCAGTAAACTCATAAGTGAAGCTTTCCCCGGGCGCAACCGGATCCTGGGTGACATTGGGTATGCCGTCCATGGCGTTCGGTACAGCGATGCCGTGCCAGTGAATCGTGGTTGGCACAGGCAATTCATTTTTGAGGTTGATCCGCACCTTATCCCCTTCCGTGACTCGGATCATCGGTCCGGGGATGGTGCCGTTATATGTCCAGGCTGCCGCCACCACCTCATCCAGAATGGGCCAATTCACCGCTCTGGTTGTTAGCTCGAACACTTTGGTGTCCCCGTCCAGCGTGAAAGCCAGTGGTTGGCCGCCTTTCTCTGTGGATACTCCCCCTTGCGGGTCGCCGGATATCGGTTCCATCATGTGATTACCTTCCACGCTGGTCATCCTTCCAGGGGTTGGGGTTGCTGCTACCGCTGATACACCGTTTTCGGTTTGGCTTGGCTCAGGAATTTTCGGTAGGCTGTTCGAACAGCCAGTAATTACCAGGAGGAGTGTGAACAGCAAGCCAACTTTGATCCAATGCATGATCGGTTTAATCCTTCGAATTTCTGAGATGATGTACGGATGGTCTGCTCGATCATAAGCAATATCCCGCTCGTGGCAAAGCGCCATTTTGCGGGATAAAAACTAAGCATTTATGCCTATATTGATCTTAATTATACATAATTTTAGCCGCAACCTTTTTTACTTCAACGCTTTCACCTGCTTCTTCATCCTTGATGTCACCACCGGCATGGAGACAATCAAGGTCAATAAACTGATCCATACCACGCCCCCAATCCGTGCGACCCATGGGTAGGTACCAATCCACCCTGTAATGGCGTAGAAAAGCAGCGCTACCACCCCGGTTATTGTCAGATACCTTGCAGCGCTTTTTCGTGCGATTTCACGATCTACAGCTTCCGTTTCCATTTTTATATTCCTTCCTGTCTCCTCAATCGCCGCTGGTGGTTGAGGGTGCCAATTGACCGACCGATGGTTTATCAGGCTTCGTCCGCCTGGATTTGCGTAAGGTGGAGGGTTTGAAACCCTTCAGCAGCAGGGTATTGAGCGTTACCGAAACCGAACTGATGGCCATGAAAGCCGAGGCTACCTCAGGGCTGACGACCAGTTTCAAAGCCGGGTAAAACAAGCCGGCTGCCAGCGGGATGCCAAGGGTGTTATAGATGAACGCCCAGAAAAGGTTTTGTTTGACTTTATTCATGGTGGCGCGCGCGACCTCCAGGGCGACGATCACATCGTTTAGATCCGACTTGATGAGGATCACATCGCCGGTCTCTTTGGCAACATCGGTACCGGACCCGATTGCTATGCCGACCTCAGCCTGAGCCAACGCCGGCGCATCATTTACGCCGTCGCCTACCATCGCCACCCGTTTACCCTGTGCCTGGAGCTTTTTCACCTCCTCAGCTTTGTCCTGCGGTAAAACCTCAGCCAATACCCGATCAATGCCCACCTGGCGTGCGATCGCCTCGGCGGTGCGCTGGTTATCGCCAGTGATCATCACCGTTTCCAATTTCATCTGCCGCAGACGGCGAATGGCTTCAACCGATGTCTCTTTGAGCGTGTCCGCCACAGCAATCAGCCCGGCCGGGGACCCGTCCAGGGCTACGAACATTACGGTTTTCCCTTCACCCTCAAGTTTTTCAGCCTGTGCCATCATCGACTGAAAACCGATACCTTTTTCGGACATCAACTTTCGATTACCGACCAATACGGCAGCGCCTTCAATGTGCGCTTCAACTCCATGTCCGGGGATCGAGTTGAACCAATCGGGTTCAGAGAGGACCACGCCTTCGGTTTGTGCGCCGCGGACGATGGCTTCACCCAGTGGATGCTCGCTGTTCTTTTCAGCAATGGCTGTATAGCGCAATATATTCAATCTTTGTTGCCGGTCGGTGTTGATGCCTTCATTCGCGAGGACAATATCCGTCACCGATGGTTCGCCTTTGGTGAGGGTGCCGGTTTTATCGAAAACAATCGTCTGCAATTTATTGGCATTTTCAATCGCCTCTGCGCCTTTGAAAAGCACACCATATTCGGCAGCCTTGCCAGTGCCCGCCATCATGGCGCTGGGGGTAGCCAATCCAACAGCGCACGGGCAGGAAATCACCAGCACGGTCACGGAAAGGAGTAGCGAAAAACCGAAGACCCCAATGTCACCCAGCGCATACGGTGACAGAATAAAGCGGCTGCTGGCATCAAAGAACAGGTTATAGCCAGCAAAGAACCAGAAGATGAAAACCAACACAGCCAGCAGGTGGACGCCGAGAATGAAATGGCCAGCAACCCAATCTGCCAGTTTTTGAATGGGCGCCTTGCTGGCCTGGGCGTCTTCCACCAGCTTTATGATTTGTGCCAGTGCCGAATCCTTGCCTACTTTGGTGGCGACGAACCGGAATGCGCCAGTTTTGTTGATCGTGCCGCCGATCACCGCATCACCGGCTTTCTTATCAACCGGCATACTCTCGCCGGTCAACATGGACTCGTCCACGGCACTGTAGCCGTCCTGGACCGTACCATCCACCGGGATCGACTCACCTGGCCGAACCTGGATCAAGAAGCCAGCTTCCACATCCTCCGCGGCCATCGTGATTTCCTGGCCATCGCGGATTACATTTGCCACCTTGGGCTGGAGTTTCATCAGCTTACGGATCGACTCGGAGGTTCGCCCGCGCGTTAGGGCTTCCAGCCACCGACCGAGGACGATAAAGGCCGTTAAAAGGGCTGCACTCTCAAAAAAGGTCGCGCCTTCGCCGCCGAAACCAGCTGTCGGGAACAGCGTGTTTATCACCGCGATGCCGTAAGCCGCGCCGATTCCAGTGGCATAGAGCAAGTTCATGTCGGTGACGCCGTGTTTCAATCCGCGCCAGGAATTGACAAAGAACTGCCGGCCCGGGCCGAAGACAATGGGGGTCGTCAACAGTCCGAGAACCCACTTGTAGGATAGGAATTCGGGAATGAATTTTTGGACGGGGCCAAGCATGTCGTAGAAGGTGCCTATCATCACCAAAACGCCGATGGTCCCGGCAATAATCAGGTTCCTGCCCTGGCGTTTGATCTCGTATTCCCGCGCCTGGCGTTCCCGGTCAAGATGATCCTTTCCCGTGGTCTGTTCTATTGCCTGATAGCCTACATCCGCCACAGCCCGTTTCATTTGTGAAGGGGTCACTACCCCGGGAATAAATCGGACGCGCGCTTTTTCCAGCCCGAGGTTGACAGTCGCGTCCACCACCCCGGGTAACCCTCTTAATGCGCCTTCCACATGCCCCACGCAGGACGAGCACGTCATCCCGGATACTTGCAGTGTAATTTCATCCGTTGGGACACCATACCCAATGTCAGATATGGCTTTTTGCATCTGAGGAATGGTCACTTCGGCAGGGTCGTAATTTAAGTTGGCTTTATTCGTCCCGAGGTTGACAACTACGTCGGAAACGCCCGGTAATTCTGTCAGTGCTTTCTCCACATGACCAACGCACGAGGCGCAAGTCATTCCTTCCACTGGAAGCGTGAGCGCTAAAGGATTGTTCAATGTTGCCATGCGATTTTTTGCTCCTTCTTTTGATGGTTTCCTGTCGCAGCGGCAGGTGATCATAAAAATTAACGGCTTGCGAAGGGGGAACTTACGCAACCCCATCACGATCCCAGTATAAATTCATGCAATTCGCTATCAAAGCGCCGTTAACTGGTATTTGACCCAGGTATTTTTGCGTACAAACAGTCCCTGTAACGGTGTATAAGCAAATCTGCGGGATGGATAACCCGTATTGTTACGCTTCTCCCAACCTGTACCTTCCCGATATGATCAGTATGAATTCCGAAGGACTTGATCGGGTCTGGTTGAGGCAGAAATGCTCAATAAACTCCACATCGATTCTGGAGATATGGCGCTTGCCCTGGCGGTTTGGTTCTGCACATTGCCCATCATTGGCTTCATCGCCATCCCGCTACTCGGCCGCTGGCAGGCGTTGTTCATCGCGACCGCCGCTTTTTTCCTGATCATGGCTGTTTGTTGGGGCGTCTGTGGAGTTAAAAAATTCCAGGTTTGCTACCGCGATCGCAAGGATGTCCATGGTGAGGAACAAAGCGATCCCCATACATAATCAAAAGGACGGTAATAAATTGGCGAATAAAGCTAAACCGAAAACTGACGTTTTGGAACGCGAACGGAAAGAAACTCCGCTTGTTGCATATTTCATGGCTTTTGTCTTCGCCCTCCTCGGCTACGTGGTCCTAGGCAAAATAATTCTGGCAGCTCGTCCGCACCCCATCCATTGGCTATCTGCCATTCTCGGAGGTGTGTTGGGCTACTTTTTAGGATTACTGTGGTTCCGGTGGAAAGGCGATATTTTGTGAATAAACTTGCTCAAATCGGCATCATCATCGCGCTGCCGTTTTTCCTTATCATTAGTGCGATTCGAATATTAACTTCCCCGCAATATTTGTCCTTCGAATATAACAAACCTGCCTTCCCGGCGGATAAATATGGTTTTTCCATGGATGAACGCCGGGAAATTGCCATTTCGAGCCTGAAATTCGTACGGGAACCGCTGCCTATCGAATTTCTCGGGAATCAGACCTATGCCGGCCAGCCGCTCTTTAATGAGCGCGAGCTGGGGCATATGACCGATGTGCAGAACGTATTCCGGGGAGCCTGGTCCGGCTGGGGGATCGCCACACTGATATTGTTTGTGTCGGGCGTCGGTCTGTGGATCAAACCGAAAACCCGATCTCAACTTTTTCAAGCGATTGAGATCGGCGGGGCAGTTACTGTGCTCGCCATCATCACCGTGGGGACTTTGGCAGTGATCGGTTGGGATTCCTGGTTTACGGCCTTTCACCAGTTATTTTTTCTTCCCGGAAGCTGGCTATTCAGCCCGGCGGACACTTTAATCCGCTTGTTCCCAATCAAGTTCTGGTTCGACAGCGTCCTCTTAATTTCTGTGCTTACACTGGTCGGCGGCTTCACTGCCACCTATACCGGTTATAAACTCAGAATAAGGGAAGTGGCTCAGGTGAAGGATTAATTCACGGTGGCTTTAACCGCCGTAAATTCCCCCCCTTTGGTCGCGCGGCCGCTCAAATAACCGAGATACGCAGGCACCAGTGGTAAAACGCATGGTGAAAAGAAGGAAATCATGCCAGCTGCAATCGACAGAAGATACGATGGCGTCATCGCTCCAGCCAAGGACAGGTCAAAGTACCAGCCGTTCTTCTGCGCCAAGATGGATATGAGCGTCATTTTGTTAAATAATAGTATCAATCCAAGGGCAATCAGGAAAACGCCGTTGACGATCTGAAAAATACGCGCATAGCGGCGGAAGCGGCCAATGAATTCTACTGCCCGGTCAACACCCAACCCAAGGAGCAGGAACGGAATGCCCAGGCCCAATGCGTAACCGCTGGCGAGCAACATGGCCTGGCCAGCTCCGTTCTGGCTGAAGCCGAGGGTGAGGATAGCGCCCAGCGTCGTGCCAATGCACGGCGTCCAGCCGGCGGCGAATACAACCCCCATCAATGCGGACGATGCCCAACCACCTGATTTACCCAATCCGGGCATGGCTGGCCGGGTATCCGAATAATACATCCATGGTAGGCGGAATAAGCCAAGGGTCGAGAGACCAAACGTGATAATGAGAATTCCGCCAACCCGGGCCAGGATGGTTTTAATCGAGGCGAAGACCTGGCCGAACAGGGTGGCTGCGCCGCCCCAGCCAATGATGAATACCAATGCAAACCCGGCGACGAACAGACAGGCATGGAAGAATGTGGTCCAACGGGTGGATCCTTGAGATTTTGAGAAGGTCGGAGTTAATTTAGTCATGACTACCGATCTGACGAGGAGGACTGGCTTACCATGTAATCATACAGGCCAATGGCTGTAAATTGATCGGTTGTATCACTCAACCGGGAGTAGGCAAAATCGCCTGTTGACTTGATCGGCTGCCCACCTCAAGTGTTTCAGGTATGAAATTGAGAGCGTACATTCGCCAGATCAAGAGTCACCTCGTCTACTGCATAATCGACCGCTGCTTTTTGAACGCGATTTTCCGCCCAGATTACTGGTTAGGATAAAGCGGTTCCGGCAAATACTTATGACCTTTAGAGATTTAGGACCAGACTTATGACAAAGACTACGGGTAAGCTGCGAAGAATTTTCATTCAACTTCCCAGGTCGGGTTAAACCTGTGTTACTTGCGGGATGGACTTGCCGCAATTTGGGCAATAGCGGTCTTCTGCCAGGGTCGGCTTGCCGCAGTGCGGGCAGAAAGTGCGTTGAACCGGCGTGCCGCATTTCATGCAGAAATTGGCATCGACAGCCAGCGGAGACTGGCATTTCGCACAAGAAAGATTCCCTGAAGGGGTGTTCTGCATCTGAGCTGAATCCGACGGGGAGGATTGCTGTTTGCGCCGGGCCTGGATTAATTTCTCCAGCCTGGCATCGGATGTTTCGTCAATAATCTGCAATGAAGTGGCAGCCCTGACTAGCAGAGCCGTCCGTAAATTGCCGTAGTCTTCCTCGCTGATTTTGCTTGCCCGATAATCAAAATCCAGATCCCGCAAAGCCAGGATGACCGCCTGATGATTGTCTTTCATGGTTTCATGAGTTAGCCCGATCGGTTTTTTTGCTTTCAGTTTCTTCTCATCCCATCGTAACGGTGCCGCAACATAAAAAACCGAACCGACAAAGAGAATAAAACCAAGGATTAATGCAAACGGATTCATAAAGTACTCCTAATCTACCTTGCGGATTTCGGCTTCGATTTTATCCAACAGGCTTTTTGATAGTCCGGATGACGCGGGTGTGGGTGCCAACACTGCTGGTTGAGAAATCCGTTTACTACGCCAACTCCTTAGAACCAGCCACACCATAACCAAACCAAGTGCGAAAATTAACACAGGCAATATCCAAACCAGAGAGGTAAAACCGCCCCGTTCTGGCTCAGCCAGCACGCGTTCACCATATTGCGTGACGAAATAATCGATTACGGCTTCCTCGGTCCAGCCCTGGGAGAGTTGATCTTTGATTTGCGCCCGCCAGTCTTTACACGCCTTAGTTTCACACACATCGAGCGGTGTGTTGGGGCAAACCGGGCAGTACAACTTTTTTGCTACCAGATTAACGTCATTGTCGCTGATGGACACAAGCGGGGCGGTCGTTGGTGCGGGATCTTGGGCCAATACATTGACCGTCACAAGCAGAGCGGCCAGCGCCGTCAACAAGAAAATGATCAGGAATCGTATTTTTGACATCGGTTTAATCTCCGGTGCTGACTTGTGTTACCGGGACAACGCCTGCCAGCTCATCCGACCTGTTTTTGAGCGAGTAGGTGGCTTCACCATTTCCGCGAGACTTGGACCATGCGCCAATCAGCACCCCAAACGCGAGTACAAAGCCTCCGATCCAAACCCAATTGATCAAGGGATTCACATAGATCTTAAATGTCGAACTCTGGTTGCTCACGGTTTCCCAACCAACCAGCAGTACATACACGTCCTCGGCAGGCGTGGAAAGTACTCCGGCAATGCTTACAGGCTGCTCCTGTACGACGAAATAGTCACGCCGCGGGCGAAGTTCTTTAACTGGCTGGCCATCTTTGAATAGCATAGTTTTCGCTTCGACAATTTCGCGGCCGTCTGAGCCCATATAGCTTTCCAACCCGTCAAAGCGTAAGCTGTATTCGCCAATGGTCAGCGATTCACCGACCGACACGGTTCCCTGAGTTTCCTGTTTATAGAAAGCATCGCCAATGAAACCAAGCGCAATCATCACTACACCCAGGTGGATGATATATCCGCCAAACCGACGGCGGTTGTTCATCACCAACTTAATCAGCGCCAGGAGTGGATTCTCACCGCGAGTGGACATGCGAATGCTGGTACCGCGCCAGAATTCCGCCAGGATGGAGATGATCACGAAAAACACCATCCCCATGGAAAAAATGGAAATAAGCTGCGATTTCGGATGGAGCAACGCCCAAGCAATGGCTGCGACGATTGAACCTGATAATGGGACAGCCAACCGCAAAAGCAGCTTGCGGGGAGATTGTTTTCGCCATGCCAAAAGGGGTGTGATACCCATGAGGGTAATCAGCGCCATGAACATGGGTCCGGTCACCTGCTTGAAATACGGCGGTCCGACGGTGATCTTGGTCTCGGTAAACAACTCGGTGATCAAAGGGAAGACTGTGCCCCAGAGGACCGCAATGGTAATGGCCAGGAAAAGCATATTTTGCAGAACAAACGCTGCCTCCCGGGAAAGGATGCTCTCCATCTCATGTTCAGATTTGAGGTCATTCCAGCGGGACATCAGCAGCACCATTGCTCCGATAAATGTGATGCTAATAAACACCAGAAACGCTGGACCCAGCGCGGTCTTGGAGAAGGCGTGCACCGACCCAACTACGCCGGTGCGGGTGATAAAGGTGCCAAACAGCGATAGGGAGTAGGTCAAGATGATGAGCAGGATATTCCAACGCTTTAGCATGCCG
This sequence comes from uncultured Anaerolineaceae bacterium, assembly GCA_937863605.1. GTDB lineage: Bacteria > Chloroflexota > Anaerolineae > Anaerolineales > Anaerolineaceae > Bellilinea. The sequence continues at coordinate 22,373 of CALMGN010000069.1, read as the reverse complement.
CGTTTTTCGGTCATCATGACCGAATGCAGGAAAGCGGTGCCTGTGAGCCAGGGCATGAGCATGGCATTTTCTACAGGATCCCATCCCCAGAAACCACCCCAGCCCAGAACGTCGTAAGCCCAACGGCCGCCAAGGATCAAGCCAATCGAAAGGAAAATCCAGGCTACCAGAGTCCAGCGGCGGACCGATCGGATCCATAAATCGCTGACGGTGTCTTTTTTCATCAGTGCCGCGATGGCGAAGGCAAATGGAATCACAAAGCCAGTAAAGCCTAAATAGGTCGTCGGAGGGTGGCCGATCATGCCGAAATGCCGCAACAAGGGATTGAGCCCGGATCCGTTATACGGAATATATTGCTGTCCATTGGCTGGCTGAAAAATGGCGATTACCAGATCCTTTGCGCCAGGCACAAGCCACATTTTCGTAAACGGGTTAGTGATAAACACCACCACCCCCACAAAGAAGGTTGTGGTCAACATGGCGACGAAGATGATGTAAGGCATTAAAGCTGCGTTTGACTCCCACTTTCGCAGTACGACCACAGCAACAAAACCAGCCATCATCCAAGCCCAGAACAAGACCGACCCCTGCTGACCGCCCCATAAGGCGGTGATGCGCAGAAAAGGCGACATGGCGGTACTGGATACATCGGCTACGTACGCCTGAGAGAAGTCCATCACATATAAGGAATAGACTACTGTCAGAACTGAAATCGTTAACAGCCCAAAAACAGCTACAGTCGCATTGCGGGCACTAGCCACCCAGCGCGCCTGTTGAGACCACTCACCATTGATCGCCATCAAAGTCGCATAGACGGACATGCCGAATGCAATGACCAGAGCAATTAAACCAATATCTGGGATCATAAGTTCTCCGAAAACGTTATTTTGTGTACGTCTCTTTCAACAACTCGTCAATGCGGTTATCCAGCTCCGGTGGGAACAACGGACCAATGTGATTGCCCCGCAGGGTGCCATCCTTAGCCACATAATAGGTTTCTGGCACCCCTTTAATGTTGAATTGCTGCGAAATGCGAGTGCCCAGGTCGGGGCCGTTAAAATAGGTGATATCAAATTCATCGATATAAGCCAGGGCTGGCTTTTCTGCGTCGGCATAATCCACCCCGATGAAAATGACACCCTGATCCTTGTATTTACGCCAGGTGCGTTCAAGGTAAGCGGCCTCTTCGCGGCAGGGCGGGCACCAGGATGCCCAAAAGTTGATGATGACCACCTGTCCGCGCAAATCGGAAAGGGTATAGGTGCTACCGTCGAAGCTGGTTAAAGTAAAATCAGGCGCCATGCCTTCTTCCAAAGGCGTCTTTGATGCCTGCACCAACCCCCAGGCCAGCAGTGCGATCAACCCAACCACTAGAAAGACAACAAAATATCGGCCGCCTGCAGACCAGAATTTTGATGGCGGTTTTTGTTCCGGCTGGAATACCGCAATTAATTCCGAATTGGTATCCGTCATAAGGCTCCTATTCGAACAATCTTATGGATAAAAATTGAGTGCATCCTGCAAAGCCTGGCCGGCGATGGTGGGGTTTGCAGCCAACCATATGAGAGCTTTTCCGGATAAAAAGTAAAAATGGGATTGGTCCATTCCATCTAATACGTTGATGGTCCGACCGTTCACGACCATGGGTGTTTGGATGGTAAAAGGCGACCGGCCTTCAGCGATTTTTGCTTCCATGTCGGTCATCAATTGCCAGGCAGCATTTTCAGTCTGGGCTACCGCCACCCAGACGGTAGCTACGCCCCACTCCCCATATATTCCTTTCACTCCGCCCTGGATGGCCAGGTTTTTCCCATGGAGTTCGGTAAACTCGGATACCGCTGCGATGCCGGTAATTTGTTTGGATAGCGAATAACCGCCTAGTTGAGGCGGCAGTGCAAGGTCGGTTTTTTGGTTGGGTTGAGGAAACCCAAATATACTGAAGATGACCATTGTCAACAACACTGCTCCCCCGAGCAGGATCAATAGAATAGGAAGCCATTTGTAGGATGACATAATCGCAAATTATTTACGTCAGGGGAAATTTGGCAATTAAACACCGATAGCCAAATTACAGTATATCGGCCGGCATTCTTTTTCATCAGCGTATATTCTCGGGGATGTTGTTAAGCATTTATGCTTAGTCCGAAATTCGGTGATCTATGTTGTTTAAAATAAAAAGCAGAAGATGCCTTCCTCTGCTATTCGACCCTGCCTATGGCGCTGCTTACACGCCGCAGCTCCCGCCACCATTCGGAGCTTGCGGCAGCCAGCCATTCGTTTCCAAAAGCTGGTGAATCTGCTTGAAACCGGACAACGAAGAATATTGGAACCCAAGGATAAGGTTCGCTTCCACATCCTGGTAGGCTTTGCCCTCTGTATTCTGGAAATAGACGGCCTGTTCAAGGGTTTGCTGTGGATACCAGAATGCATTGACATATTTCGCGGCTTCCAGCATCTCTCCCAGGCTGACATTTTGTGAAGCCATCAATTCGAGCAGGCCCAGCATGGCCATGCCGTGGTTGCAGTCCGGGAAATGCGTCGGATTGTCGCAGCAGGGGCGGTATACTGCAGCCGCGGCTTCTTCCAGGCGTTTTTGCTGCTCCGCATTCAGGACAAAATGTTTAGAGGTAGAGAAGATCTCCCGAATAGGCTTTGTGGCCAAAGTCCATCCGCCGGTTGAGGCAAAACCCTCAACGCCATTTTGACCGCTTTTTTGAATGGCGCCGGAATCGAGCACTGGATTATTGTTGGAAAGACCCAGCCCCCACAGGAAATTGAGCAGGAAATAGGCGTTTTCGTTGTTCATTACCACCGGACCGCTGTGTGTCCCGTCCAGCATGGACATCTGGTCATTGGTCAGCGGCTGATTGGCATTTTGATACACTTGAATAAACTGTTCACGGTCAAAAACCCCGGCTGCCATCATTTGAGGGCCAAGGTCGCCAAAATCGACCGGGAGAATATATCCCTCCTTCGGGTTAATTTGCTCTACAAGTGCTGCATATTCTGCGGAAGGATTGCTTTTGGCCTGGCCTGCCGATTGCTGTCGACCCCAGATTCCGTATCCACTGGCCAAACCCATCACATAGGTCAGAATGGCGACCAGCAGCCACCAGGGTCTGGCGCCGCGGCGCAGATCCTGACGGCGACGAGGAAGCACACTCTGCGTTGGTTCAGGCATGGAAATTTCTTCTTGCGGTGGGGGGGTGTTTTGTAGAGACATAAATGGGAGGATTCCTGTTAAGCGTAAAGAGCGCCCTGTGTTCCAGGGCGCTCTTTATCATTACTCAACCCAATTGGAGCGGATGGAGATGGTTTTATCGGGTTCTGCCGGGTCGTTGGTGACCAGGTGGAGGCTGAAATTATGATAACCTCCCATATCGCCGTGCATGAAGAATTCCATGGAAATATTGGTGGTCTCACCGGGTTTGAGAGCCATCGAACCGATGGCAGGATTAGGCGGTCAACACCCTTCCAATACTTCGACATACGGCGCTTCTTTAAATCGCAGCGGTTGGTCGCCAACATTCGTGACTTTAACCACCGTCCGAATGGGGACGCCACCCAATTTGACATCGCCGTAATCGTAAACTTCCTGTTCAACTTTGAGTTTCGGGGCTCCGGTCACTTCGATATCAGCCTTTTTAGGACCGATGGAGCTGAGAAACACGACCAATGCTACCAAAATCAAACCAATCCCACTCAGTATCAACCAAATGGGAACGTTCTTTCTTCGGGCTTTGCGTGGAGGTAATTTAGTTTTAGACCGCGCCAAGGGAATTCTCCTTTTTTGGACAGGCTATGGTTTGAGTTTACTTCGCTCAATGTGCCCGACAAAGGGCAGAATCAACATGCCGCTATAGGCAAAAATGCCTGATTAAACTCCCTGTGATCTGGTTAGAGTTCTAATAATGAGGAGAGGATCACCAGCATCTGGTCTTCGGTTAACGCCCCTAATTGGAATGACCGGATGACCCCATCACGATCGATCCAATACGATGTCGGTAAACCAAATACTTTATACAGGGTTTCGCCCACAGCACCCGTGTCGTCAAACAGGATCGGGAAGGTCAGCCCCAATTCCTTAGCGAAGGAAACAGCATCTTCCCAGGAATCAGTGTAGGTCGTATTCACACCCAGGATGATCAGGCCGTCCATAGAATAGCGCTCGTACAGGTCCTGAAGAATGGGCATTTCTTCCCGGCATGGGTCGCACCAGCTTGCCCAGAAATTAATCACGACGACCGAGCCGCGTAATTCTGAAAGTCGAAAAGGATTTGCGTTAACGTCAAAGAGCACAAAGTCAGGAGCGATTGTGCCGACTGCCGGGGCGCCGAGGTTAATTGTAAGAGTCTCTTCGGTAGGTTGGGCTGGGACTGAGAAAAAGTATACCGGCGTTGCCGATCGATCAGCAGATTGGTTTGGCAGGCCGGCAGTTTTTTGCACACCTGTGGCGCGATTCCATTGCCAGGCAACGAGGAGACCCAGCAGCAATCCCCCCAGGATGATATAGGTTAGCACATGAGGAGTTGTTTTTCTGGGGATCGGATGCATGGGGATACTTTCGCTGGAATATTAATGGCATCCTAAGCATAAATGAATTGGTTTTCGGTGGATACCGTACAAAACGCTCCATTCTATACAAGCATTATTACGGGTAAATAATTTCGCAGAATTGCTCGTTTGAACCAGTCCCCCTGAAAGCTACAATGGATCAATCATCTCGAGGATAATTAACCAATATGACCTTACGCAAAAAACTGAATTTTTGGCCTGGAAAACGGGTGTTATCACTGGGACTGGCGATCATTGCCCTGACCATAAGTGGTGCACCGGTTGCAGCAGGCTTTAACCGGTTCCCATCCATAACGGTAACCCCCACACCGGCGCCGGAAGTTGCGCCGGCCCCAGTTGTGGTACCACTGCCAAGGATAGAAGCCTCCATCGACCGAATTACCGGTATTACACGCCTGGCTCAAGTGCATACCGAGCGCCCCGAGCGCCCGCGTTTTAAAGTTTTCAAATATACCGTGCAAAAAGGCGATACACCCTGGTCCATCTCGCAAAAATTCAACCTGCGGATCGAAAGTATCTTGTGGGGCAATGAGGGCATGAGCGCAGATGCCGGCGACCTTCAGATCGATCGGGTCATCAACATACTGCCTACGGACGGTGTGCTGCACACGGTGTCGGACATCGACACCCTCGACCGGCTGCAACTCCTGCATGGTGTCCCATACGAAACCATTCAGAATTACCCGGGCAACGATTTAGCAGGTCTGGCACATGCTGAGAAATTACCGGTCGGAGCCAAAATCATCGTTCCTGGCGGCATTAATCCTGTTGTTTGGCGCGAACCAGGCCCGGCTGTGGTGCCGGGCAAAGGGCGAAAGTCACCCGGATTTTATTCCGGAAATTTGATCTACACGGGCAGCGGTTATTTCACCTGGCCGGTATCACCGATCATCATCACCCAGCCATATTGGAGCGGCCATCCGGCTATCGATATCGACACCTATTATCGCCAGCCGATTTTCGCCTCCGACAACGGTACTGTCATCTTTTCAGGTTGGGATACAACTGGTTATGGCAATCTCATCATTATCGACCATGGTAATGGATATTGGACATATTACGCCCATAATTCCTTCAACCTGGTGTCTGCCGGCCAGGGGGTGCTGCAGGGAGAACAAATCGCTGAATCGGGCAGTACCGGTAATTCCACTGGTGACCATATCGATTTTCGCATCCGAGTAGATGGCGGCAGCTTCCTCAATCCAGCAAATTTCCTGCCGTGAGCGGCTGAAGCTCAACAAAAAAGACCAGCCTTTGGCTGGCCTCTTTTTGTTTCGGAAAGGGGTTAATCCATGGAAAGGACCACGGCAGAGTAGTTGTGGTGACCATCGCCTCCAGCCGCGGCAACTGACCTTACTAATACCTCAACATTGGTCAGGCTGGGGTTATAGCGTACTTCTCCCAGACCCTGTGGTTGATCGATCGTTACAGCGGTCACTCCGTAAGTGGTGAGTAATGAATTACGTACCCGATTGGCGCAATTTCCACAATTCAACCCATCAATTCCTAAATAAACTGTGCTTTGTTGGTCCTGTTCAGCCAGGTCGGGTTGCTTGACTAAAGGCAGGATCTCGCGACACGGATCGTCCATTATGAACACTCCTTGAAAAAAGGTAATAGATAAATCGGATCAGATCACTCTGAAATTACAGCCTTTATCTTACCAAAGAAAATGTTATCTCTCAAGCGTACAAACGTTCAAAGAAAAACAGGTATTTTTGCTTATTCTTATTCAAGTGTCAATGCTGATGACTTCAAACCCTTAGGGATGTACCATCAAAACGGTATGATTACTCCATGGTGTTAATAAACTTCGCTATGAAATCACGACTTCGAATTCTTATTCCATTTGGCTTTGGTCTTCTCGGGACGGTATTCCTGACCGGTTTGTATTTTGGAATCGTCTCCTGGGCTGAAAGCCCCTCGCATGCAATTGAGCTGTTCCTTGAGGAACGAGGTCTTGTTATTCCTATATTGCTTGGTTTTGGTGTTCAAGTCGGGTTATACAGTGTGTTAAGAATGCGCTTGCATATTCCGAACTTGCCGCCAGGTCTGATACCGGCGCCGGTACCGGCATCCACAGTGGGCATGGGCGCAGGGGGAACCACCTCGACACTCGCGATGGTTGCTTGCTGCGCCCATCATGTGACCGATGTTTTACCGGTGCTTGGCTTGACAGCCGCTGCCACCCTCCTGGCGAAATACCAGACAATTTTTATGGTTGTCGGTCTAGTGACCAATGTCATTGGCATCGCAATCATTCTGATGGTCATTTTTAAAGAGCGGAGAATTGAAATATCCCGTCAATTGAAAATAGCCATGAGTTACGAGGAAGCATGAAAATAAAATCCAAAATCGGTATTCTCGTTCTATTATCAACGATCATCCTCTTGAGTGGGTGTAATGTTCAATCTGCAGTCGACGTACTAACCCCGTTGCCTTCGTTGCCAACCGAAACCATTCGGCCACCTGCAGAAACCCCGATTGTGACAGCACCTTCAGTCGAGACCACAACGCCAGAAAACGAATCAGGGAGGGAAGATGCCCAGGGAAATGTGGTTGTCTACGTTACGCCGCTCAACTTAGAGCAACAGGGTGAAACCCTGGATTTTGAAATTACCATGGACACGCATTCAGTCGACTTGAGTATGGACCTGTCTCAACTGGCAAGCCTGACTACTGACACCGGAAAGACGATTCAACCGCTTAAGTGGGATGCGCCTATGGGTGGACATCACGTCTCTGGCGTTCTTTCCTTTCAATCTTCTCTCGATGGTTCGCCATTCTTGGAAGGGGCGGCCACAATAAAACTGACCCTGGTTAATGTGGATGTGCCCGAGCGAAATTTTACCTGGCAATTGAATGGACAATAAACCAACATGATGAAGCGATACCTGCCCTCATTGCTCCTGCTGTTCACCTTCCTCTTTGCAAGCGTCACTCCGGCTCATGCCGAGGAGACGGTGCCAACAGACACAATTGAGATCTTCTTCTCCGCTGGATGCGCGGATTGTTGGCCATATACGAATGATGTCTTATTGCCGGTATTAAAAGCCAACGGAATTACCTTACCCAACGAGATCCATGACTACACCATTCCAGCAGAACGTCAGCGCATGTCGGACATGATCGACGCGATTGAACTGCCGCGCTCCATCGCTGATTCCCTCTATGCATTCATCCCAACCGGTAAAGGAACGCTGGTGGTGATGGGGCATGTACCAGCCAACCTGATCGACGCTGCGTTGAAGTCACCCAATTTGCCGGAAAAGATGATTTTGTGGCAGCCCAAAATGCACGGTGAACCGGACGAGTACAAACTTTGGGCTTGGAAGGGCGAGGTTCAAACCTACCCGATCGACACGCCCATCGAGGATGCATTCAAGACATTGAAGGGAGCGGGAGGTGCGCTGCCGGTAGGTCTGGCTAACCTTCCCGAATTGCTGCCCGCCGTGTTGATCACCGGGTTAATCGACTCCGTCAACCCGTGCGCTTTTGCTGTGATTCTGCTGCTGATCGCCTTCCTCTTCACGCAGCGCCAATCCCGCGGACGGATCCTCAAGTTAGGCCTGGTGTACATCGCGATGATCTTCATCGTGTATTTTGGCATCGGACTTGGGATCTTCCGGGCAGTGCGGCTTTCCAGCGACCCGCATTTTGTCGCTCGTGCCGGCTCCTGGCTGCTCATCGGCCTTGGCGTGATTAACCTGCTCGAATACTTTTTCCCGAAATTCCCCATCAAACTGCATATGCCGGCATTGGCGGGTGACCGCACCCAACAGCTGATCAAAAAAGCTACCCTGCCAGCCACCATTGCTGCCGGTTTCCTGGTGGGCTTATGCACCTTTCCCTGCTCAGGCGGAATTTATGTCTCCATCATCACCCTGCTAAACGCAAAAACCACCTACTCCTGGGGGTTGGTCTATCTGTTCCTCTACAACCTGGTCTTCGTCCTGCCACTGGTTATTATTCTGATCGGGCTGGGAAACCGCCTGGTCGCCAAGCGCTGGGCTGGTTGGGAGCGCGAGCATTCGCTCAAAATCCGTCTTTGGTACGGCCTGGTAATGGTCGTGATGGGTGCAGCCATGCTGTTATGGGTGATCTAAGCCGCCCATGGTTTACAATTAAGGTGCGCTTTCGCCTTAAGGATGGTATATGCGGTGACAAAAACTGAACGAAAACCCTCAAACCGTTTGAGCATGAAAAATCTACGCGGGGTTACACTGCAACTCTTTTTGGTTGCAGTGTTGCCTTTAATAATGCTGGTATTGCTGGTAACCTTCGGCAGCCTCACGCTCCATCACGATGCCATGCGCTCGCTCGTGGCCAATCGAAATTTACGCGCAGTCCAATATGCAGCAGCCGGCGTTGAAAAAGAGATCAATCACCGCATGGCAATTCTGGAATTGGTATCCACTTACCTGGCCCTGGCCGATAACCTGCCAGCAACTGATCGTAATTTCCCGCGCGATCTGGCCGTTTTCGAGGGTGGAGCGGCAGTCATCGATTCCACTGGTTCTATCGCCTCCTCAACCGGCGGTGAGGTGCTCAAATGGTTAAAGGGATCGACTGCAGCAGCCATCCAAGCGCAGTACGTGAAATTTCCTCCTGGGAAAGCCATTTTTTTACCGGTGATGTCGATCGGCGGAGAATATTTTATTCCGTTATGGGTGAACACCGCTGAAGGCTCTTCTCTGGTGGGGTTAATTTCTCCGCAGGCGATGCTGGAACAAGATTTACGGTCTATCACAAATTCAGGTGTGGTTACGGTATTGGTGGTCGACAATCAGTATGAAGTATTATTCCGCGAAGGAATACTGGATGTGGATGAGGATTTGAAAACTCACCCTGGTTTGGAAAATGCCCTGGACGGAATTGGCGGCATCGACTATTTCCAGACCGATTCGGGCGAACATGTGGTTACCACCAGTGCCATTCAACCGGTAGGTTGGGCATTGATGATCGAAGAATCCTGGGAGGATATTGCCAGCCCGTTGTTGCAAGCAACACAGAATGCGCCAATGATCGCCTTTCCGATCATGGCGCTGAGTTTGCTGGCAATCTGGTTTGGGTTGCGCCGCATCGTCCAGCCCATGCTGGCGCTTGAAGCGAAAGCGGGGCAACTTGCCTCCGGGAATTTCGAATCCATACGGGAACCCGTCGGCGGGGTGCTGGAAATCCGACACCTGCAGGCCACTTTAATTAATATGGCGGCGCAGCTTAAGGAAGCCCAGAACAGCCTGCACAGTTATATCGGCGCCATTACCTCCAGCGTGGAAAGCGAACGCCGCAACCTGTCGCGCGAGTTACACGACGAAACCCTGCAAAACTTGATTGCGCTCGGCCAGTACACCCAATATGCCCTCCATTGGAACCAGGATCCCAAGGTCGAAAAGACGCTCGATCAGGTCGTCAATCTGGCGGACGAAGGAACCAAAAATCTGCGAAGAGTAGTCCAGGGGCTGCGGCCTATCTATATCGAGGATTTGGGATTAGCCACCGCCCTCGCGATGCAATCCAATGAAAACGATCCCAACCCGGTTGTGCGCATTCATTTCTATCAGGAGGGTGAAGAGCGGAGGTTGATGTCCGATGTGGAAATGGCATTGTACCGCATGGCTCAGACTGCCCTGAGCAACGTCATCCAACATGCGCAGGCCAGGAATGCCTGGATATTCTTATATTTCCAACCGGAAAGTGTGGTTCTGGAAATTCGCGATGACGGCCAGGGATTTATTGTTCCCTCAGACCCAATCCATTTTGCTCGCAAGGGACATTATGGTCTGTTGGGTCTGTACGAACGCAGCGAACTCATGGGCGCTAAACTGACCATCCGCTCACAACCCGGTGAAGGTACCCAGGTGATCGTCCGCGTGACCGGTAATTCAGCCAGAAGCATCGATTAATTGGAAGGAGATAGGCCAATTTGCCTGTCTGAACCACGCAGGATTGCGCTTCTTTGATAGGTCGACCGGATGATATGATGAATGCCAGTGAAATTTCGATGAATCAGAAACGGCCAAAGTATATCCCTGCGTTAAATCGGAGTTGGCTCACCCCGCTCTACGATCCCGCCTTGCGCTACCTCATGCGCGAGGATGGATTCAAACGGCGGCTCCTGGATCAAGCCAATCTGCAAGCAGGGGAACGTGTTCTGGATTTAGGCTGTGGGACAGGTACATTGACCGTGATGGCGCAGCGGCGGCAGCCTGGCGCAGAGATCATCGGCCTGGATGGCGATCAACAGGTTTTGGAGATTGCTCGCCGCAAAGCAGCGAAGGTCGGCATACCCATGATCCGGTGGGACAAAGGTTTTGCTGATCAACTCCCCTATGCCGACGCCCATTTTGATAAAGTTTTGTCAAGCATGATGCTGCACCATCTGACCCTGAGGGAGAAGTCAAAAGCGTTTCAGGAAGTGCTCCGGGTTCTTAAGCCCGGTGGCAGCTTCCACATCGTTGACTTCGGCAGGCCGCATGACCGATTGATGCGGTTTATCTCCGGTTATATGTCGCGCCTGGAGCGCACCGCGGAAAATTTTCAGGGCAAAATACCGGGATTGCTGGTTGCCGCCGGCTTCTCCCAGGTTGAAGAAACAGGATTTATGCGCAGTGTTTTTGGGCCGCTTTCTTTTTATGGCGGCTTTCGGCAATAATATGTATTTGCAAGGGATAAGGATATAAATGATGTCGGAAAAACACAAAATTCGTCTGGTGCTGGCGGATGATCATTTGATCGTTCGGGCGGGTATTCGCCAGTTTTTGGATATGGAAGAAGATTTTGAAGTCGTGGCGGAAGCCGATGACGGCGAACAGGCAAAAGTTCTGATAGAGCAATATAAACCGGATGTTGCCATCCTGGACATACAAATGCCCAGGTCCTCAGGGATAGAGGTAACCCGCCACATCCGCTCGAACCGCTGGGCGGTTGCCGTGCTGGTACTCACCGCCTATGAAGATGACCCTTACGTCACGGCCGTCCTCAAGGCAGGTGCAAATGGTTATGTCCTCAAGACTGCCCGGCCACAGGAGATCATCCAGGCCGTACGCGATGTGCACCAGGGGAAATCGGTGCTCGACCGCGCCATTGTTTCTAAAGTAATGGCCTATCTTTCGTCTCCGGCCGGCCCGGCGATCACCATCAATCTGTCTGACCGCGAGATGGAAGTGTTGACACTTGCAGCCAAAGGCTTTACCAACCGAGCTATCGCTCAGAAATTGGCTATCAGCGACCGGACGGTCCAGGGGCACATCGCCCGTATCTTTGAGAAGATGCAGGCCAACAGCCGTACCGAAGCCGTCATGAAGGCTGTTTCCATGGGCTTGATTCCTCCCGACATCGCACACGAGGTGGAATCCTGAGAAGGTGTCCTGATTTGAAACAAAGAGAGGCAGTTCTTACAAGAACTGCCTCTCTTTGTTTTCGCTCGCTGTGGCTAGATTGAAACCCCAGCCCGCTTGAACTTCTCTTCGATTCTGAGCTTAAAATCCTCAAAGAATTCATCCAGGTACGGCAGGAGGAACCAGACAACACCCGCGCCAAAAAACACCCCAGTTAATAAACGCATGATCGAATTGAACGAGCCCCAGGCGTCGCCAGCGTAAAAATTGGCGGGCAGCGAATAGTTGGTCAGAGCAGCCAGCCAGGAATTGGTGTCGCGGAAACCCTGCCCAAGCCCGGCTAAATCACTGGCCATGTGACTGAACCCGTCGAGCGCCATTGGCAGCAAAAACAGCAGCAGACCTTGCCAACTCAAACTGCGCAGGCGTTTTCGCAAAGGATACCAGATCCAACCAAAAATCAAGATACTGGCGTACATCGAGACCATACGGTCCGACCAGGCCACCTTCCAACCGATCTCAGGATTGCCGATAAAACGACGCAGGATGGAAAAATTGGTCGTGTTCTGCCAGGCTGCCTGAATATCCGGTAGCGAATAGGTGAACTGCTGCCCGAATAAGAAGTACGAGCGCTGCGGCAGTTGGTGACAAAGAAGCGAGTACATTCCATAAATGGCCCGGGCGGGCAGCTCGAGCCCAAGACTCATTAAGACAGGAGCCAGGAACGGCAGCCCGACATACAGACCAATTAACAAGCTAAATCCGAGTATCCAATGCCGGGCAAGCCAATACGCCCAGCGGTTGGAGCGCCGCGCCCACAGCCTGGCCTGGCTAACTGGTTCGGTATGGACTACGCTCGACAACGGGTTAACTCCGTGTGATCAATTTCTTGAAGCGTGAAAAACGCTCAGTGGTGAAACGGGGTTCGCCCTTCGCTGGGCTAGCAGCGGTCACGCCTTCGACTCCTAGCTCAGTCCCATTATGGCCGCTGACCCGGTAACCAACATGCTCAATCGCCGCTTTCATCTTCACCACATCCACCAGCGCCGGCAGGTATGCCACCTGAGCGGTGTTTTTCTTTAAATTAACTTCTGCGCTTAAAACTCCGTCGAGCCCTTCCAGGGCTCCACCCACATGCGTCGCGCAAGAGACGCATGTCATTCCTGCCACATCCAGTGTGATTTCGCTGGTAGGGATGGAATATCCGGCTGTTTGCACCGCATTTTGGAATTCGACCAGGTCCGCCTGGTTGGGATCATAGACAATATTAGCCTGCTTTTTCGGCAGATCAACCATAACGCGTGCCACACCGGGCAGCTTTCGCAAGGCGCGTTCAACGCTGGCTGCGCAGCCGCCGCAGGTCATGCCGTCAACGGGTATGGTGATTTCCTGAAGGGAGAGTTGTGTCATGAAGTTTACCTAATAATTGGATTTTATTTACCAGTTATACCCGAAACGACGATCTCTTTCCAGAGCGAAAAGGTACGCTGGACAATAGGCAGAAATGCTCAACCCAACTCGGACTTTCGGCCTCTGAACACCCGGAATAACAGAGGTACCGCAACCACCAGGGACACCAGGCTCATCACCTGGGCCTGGTTCAGCCCAAAGGCAAATTCGCGGTAACTGCTCATAAAGGTGATGAAAAATCGTCCAACCGAATAAAGAGACAGGTAAATCAGGAATAAGGCGCCGTCTGGCATTTTCAACTTGCGCAAGCGCCACAGGATGGCGAAAATCGCACCGTTAAGGATGATTTCATAGATGGGCGTGGGAGTGTAATAAACCCCCGTTTGCGGTACCATGGCTTCTGGATTGGTATAAGCCAGACCGAATGGTCCATCCGTAGGCTTGCCTACTGAATCACCGGTGATGATGCAGGCGAAACGGCCGATAGCCTGTCCTAGTACTACACCTGGCGCAAACGAGTCCAATAATCGGGCCAGGTTCCAGCGTTTTCTCCAGGCAATGAATGCCAGCGTGATCAATCCGCCGACTATGCCGCCCCAAATTGCCAGGCCGCCTTCCCAAATGGCGAATATCCGCCCGAGGTCTTTGGAGAACACATCCGGCCAATGGTCAATGACGTGGAATAAACGGGCGCCGATCATCCCGCCGACGACTACCCAGATAGCGAGGTCGTATATGGACTCTTTAGCAAAACCTTTTCGCGTGGCTTCTTTCGTTACCAGCCAAAAGGCAACCCCGATTGCCAGCATGACGATCAGGCTGTACCAGCGCAGATGAAAATGACCGATTGAAAAAAGAATGGGGTCGATGGAAACTGTTATCATGCCAGGCTTTCAAAATGGTTCCCCGCAGGTCAACCGGAGAGGTGAGGGTGCCTGCGGGGAAGTAAGGAGAGAATCGAACGCGAAATGTTTAGTGGTGATGGGTATGCGCAGAAGGTGCACTCCCGACATATTTAGCCGGGTCGCTGTCAAACGATTTTTTACATCCGAGTGAGCAGAAATAATAGGTTTTCCCCTGATACTCGGATTTACCGGCCGCAGTCTTGGGATCGACGCTCATACCGCAAACAGGATCTTTTTCCATAATAAAGTTGGATTAACCTCCGTGGCTGATTCTCCTGATGACATCCAACAGACGTTGCTGGTGGATGCTTTTAGTATAAAAGGTGAAGCCGCTAAACGGTAGCGTAGTATAGCGCGCGGCCGGATAGGTATTTTTGCCCATTCCAGGATGAGCGGCAAGAAAAAAAGCATAATAAGCAAAAATACCCGCAATTTTTCAGGTAGGGTTGCTGATGACGTGGAGTGCACTACCGAATATCATCCAGCTGAAGTCATTTCCCTTCAGGAGGTTTTGGATGACGAAAACGACTCGAATTGTGCTTGCAGGTTCAATTTTGGTGCTGGCCGGAGCAGCAGCAGCCTACTTTGTGTTTAAACTCCCCTTGAGCACCGTGTTCGTCGGTCTAATGGTGTTGGTCTGCCCGCTCTCGCATGTGTTCATGATGAAATTCATGGGGCATGATCATGGGATGGGAGATCATAACCATGGGGCGGCTGGGCAGGACCACAGCCACTGCGAACAGCCTAAACAATTAAAGCGGAATGCGGATAACGGTTAATATTTCCCGGCGCGAATTCTTGAAATTTTCACTGCTCGGCTTATCCAGCCTGGCATTTCGCGCATACAAGTTGCCTGAATTTCCACAGGTCGATCGCCTTGGCCGAGTGAACGTTGGCATGACGGAACTTAAAGCCCGCCCAGACTCGGATAGTGACACCATTGGGCAGGTCTATGGCGATAGTGTCGTTCCCTGGCTGCGGGAAGTAGTCGGCCGGCGGCCCTGGCGGAGAAATCAGCGCTGGGTGGAAACCCCGGATGGTTATATTTGGTCGCCCTACCTGCAGCCGGTGAAAAATCTTCCCAATTCGGTATTGACTGAGCTGCCGGAAAGTTCTTTGGGGTCTGGCTTATGGGCCGAGGTAAGTGTTCCTTATCTGGATGTGGTCCTGGGAAACCCACCAGCCAGGTCGCCCTGGCTGCAAAACACTGAAACGCCCCGGGTATATTACAGCCAGGTATTTTGGATCGACGAAATCAAGACTGACGAACTGGGGCAGATCTGGTACCGGATTAACGAGCGGTTTGGGTTTGGGGACGTGATGTGGGCGCGTGCAGAAGGCTTCCGTCCGCTGACGGAAGCCGATGCCGCGCCCATCTCACCAAATGCTGCTGAAAAGCGGGTGGTGGTGGATGTGTCCCGTCAGACCTTGTCCTGCTTTGAAGGCAAATCTGAGGTGTATTTCACTCAGGTATCCACTGGAATGATGAATGATTATTATGGCAATCCCACGGATAAATGGGAAACGCCGGAAGGCATCCGCCCCATCTGGAGAAAGTTGATCTCCGTGCACATGACCGGCGGAACCACAGGTGGTGGCTACGACATAGCTGGTGTCAGTTGGACGACTCTGTTCGAAGGTAACGGCGTCGCCATCCACTCAACTTTTTGGCACAATAATTTTGGCGAGGCAATGAGTCAGGGTTGCGTCAATTGCCGGCCTGAAGATGCACAATGGATCTTCCGTTGGACGTTACCAGTGGTACCATACGATCCCGGCGATGTGACCGTTGGCATGCCCGGCGGAACCCTGGTGGAAGTGGTTAAATAGGCAAAAACGCTTGCTTATGGTTAAGCATCGCTGCGCTTTAAAGATTTCTGGCAGAGGGCTAGAATGAAATCAGGATTGTTAATGATGAACCACCAGGGAAAGAAACCACTCCGAATAATTGACATGCAGTGCTCAAAATTTGTCGAGCCACTTAAAAAGGGTTTTACAGATTCCGGCTTATGGGCTTTTCAATCCTTTGATTTGCAGAGCACCCGGGCACTGCATGAAGGCTGCACCTGCGCCTATCATGGCACCAGTCAATGCAATTGCCAACTGGTCGTCCTCCTGGTATATCGGGCGCATGGCGATCCCATTACATTGGTTTTGGACGGGAGGGATGAACAAACTTATCTTTTTATCGTTGATGATAAAGGACCTGCCATTCGTTCAGCAACAAGAGAAGTGATAGAAAGAATCATCATCCAAACCGCACAAAAACTGCTCCAGCAAACGGATGTGGTTAATAATTTAAATATAGCAAACGAACAGCTTTAAGGGGATAGGATAACCCTACACCGGTCATTATCCCAAAAGCCACCTTACAAGTCGCCTTTCTTCCACCATGTCGTGTGCAACCGCGTGCAAACACGTTAGCACGCCATGGAAACAATGCTCTCAGTGGACAAACCAACTCCGGTATGTGGTAATACCATAAACATGGTATCACCACATGTGCGGTATGGACACCGTGGCCAACCCGCCGGTCGAATTTACCGGTAAAAGGTCGTGGGTTCGCTGCGCTTCCCCAACCCTTACTTTGGCTGTGATTCAGCGGTCAGGCGCAGACGAATAAACATTATCATGGCGGGAATGGATATTAATTTGCCGTAATTTAATATCCATCCCGTGTGTTATTTAAAATCTAGTGGGCTTTCCCAACAGAGGTTTGTAGCGGAGAAAGCCCACATGAAGATTGGTTTTCGTCAAAGGCTATATGTCATTTCGAAATTCTTCGAAATGCGTTTTGGGCACCTTTAATCGTTTTCTCCACCACTTCTTCAGAGTGGAAGGATGACAGAAAGCCCGCCTCAAATTGGGAAGGAGCCAGGTAAATTCCTTCCGACAACATCGCCCTAAAGTATTCGCCATAAAGCTGTGTATCCGCCTGCTTCGCGCTTGCCCAATCTGTTACCGGTTGGCTGGTGAAAAAAGTCGTAAACATGCTGCCCACTCCTTGCACCACAACCTTTATACCGGCGTTCTCTGCCGCTGCGCGTATCCCATCTGCAAGATCGACTGCCCTACGCTCAATGTTATTCCAGAAATCAGGCTTTCTTAACTCTTCCAGGGTTGCAATGCCTGCCGCCATGGTCAGCGGATTTCCAGAAAGTGTCCCCGCCTGGTACATAGGCCCAGAGGGAGCCACCATTTGCATGATTTCCTGCTTTCCACCGTAAGCTCCCACGGGCAGACCGCCGCCAATCACTTTGCCCAACGTGGTCAGATCAGGTTGAATGCCATATAACTCCTGAGCGCCGCCCCGGTGAACGCGGAATCCGGTCATCACTTCGTCAAAAATCAGCACAGCTCCGTGTTCGGTCGTTAAGCGGCGCAAACTTTCCAGGAATCCGGGCTCAGGCGGCACTACTCCCATATTCCCTGCGACCGGTTCGACGATCACCGCAGCGATATCAACGGCCATTTGATTGAAAAGCATTTCCACCGCAGCGATATCATTATAGGGGACCACCAGCGTATCTGCCGCACTCGCGGTTGGAACACCGGGGGAATCAGGCAGTCCGAGAGTAGCCACCCCGGAACCGGCTTTCACCAGCAGCATATCCGCGTGCCCGTGGTAACAGCCTTCAAACTTGACGATCTTTGAACGCCCTGTAAATGCTCTGGCCAATCGCAATGCCGTCATGGTCGCTTCTGTGCCTGAGTTTACAAAACGCAGCAATTCTATGGTCGGCATAAATGCCCGGATCAAATCGGCCAGTTTTATCTCAAGCGCACTCGGAGCGCCAAAACTGGTTCCCCGAGAGGCAGTTTCAGAAATTGCACCAACGACTGCCGGGTGCGCGTGGCCTAAAATCAGAGGCCCCCAGGATAAAACATAATCTATGAAACGATTTCCGTCGACATCATATATATAAGCTCCTTCACCATGGTCAATGAACAGCGGTTGTCCTCCCACTGCCCGGAAAGCCCTGACCGGTGAGTTAACTCCCCCAGGAAAGCGTTTCTGGGCTTCAAAAAACAGCTGTTGTGATTTCGAGGTGTCCATTATTTCTCCATCATGCAACACCTGGATGAGCGTGCACCAGGTCGACTACATATTTGACTTGATCCACGGGAGTGTTTGGCAAGATCCCATGTCCCAGGTTGAAAATATGTCCTCTCCGGCCGCCTGCACGGTTCAGCACCAGATTCACGCGGCGTTCCAGTTCCGCCTCAGGCGCAAATAACGCAACCGGATCCAGGTTACCCTGCACGGCCACCTCGTACTTTAATGTTCGCCAGGCCCAATCCAATGGCGTCTGCCAGTCCACTCCCATAACATTCGCCCCGGCGTCTTTCATCAGAGGGAGCAGTAAGGCAGTTCCTGTGCCAAAATGGATGGTTGGTGCTCCTGTGTTTTGCAGAGATGTAAATATGCTTTTCGAGTACGGCAATACAAACTCGCGGTAATCATCCAGTGTGAGTGTTCCAACCCAACTATCGAAAAGTTGAACGGCTTGCGCTCCGGAAGCTACCTGTGCGGCCAGGTAATCCGTAATAACGACCACCAATTTTTCCATCAATTGATGCCAGGATTGCGGATTTGAATACATCATTTGCTTTGTTTTCAACAGGTTGCGCGAGGAGCCGCCTTCTATGAGATAACTGGCTAAAGTAAATGGAGCGCCGGCAAAACCGATTACTGCTGTTTTACCATCCAATTCTTTGCGAACAATTCGGACGGCCTCCAGAACGTTGGACAGCGACTCATACGGGTCAACTTCCCGGAGGGCGGCTATATCACTTGAGCTCTGAATGGGATTGTATATGACTGGACCCTCTCCAGCGGCAAATTCCAATTGAATGCCCATTGGGATGAGCGGCAATAGAATATCAGCAAATAAAATAGCCGCATCTACGCCCAGCCGCTTTACGGGCTGTAGCGTTACTTCCGCAGCCAGTTCCGGTTGAGCGCAAATTTCTAGAAGCGTGTTGTTGGCCCGAATCGCGCGATATTCGCTCATATAGCGGCCGGCTTGCCGCATAAACCACACCGGTGTTTTGTCAACTGGCTTTTGCCAGCAGGCATTTAGAAATCGCTGACTAGAAGTTAAGGGTTCCATAGGATCAAGGCTGCTTTCGTGAAATATATAAGGGGGTGAAGGTCTCAAATTCAGGCATTTTGCAACCAACGGGCTGCGTCTTTGGCATGATAGGTAATAATCATATCGGCTCCGGCCCTGCGAATTCCGGTCAGAATTTCCAATGCGACTCGTTCTTCATCCAGCCAACCCTGGGCGGCGGCCGCTTTCAACATTGAATATTCACCGCTGACGTTGTAGGCGACCAGAGGAAGTTCCGAAAAGCTCTCGTGGACCGCGCGGATTACATCCAGGTAAGCCAGGGCAGGCTTGACCATCAGCATATCTGCGCCTTCAGCCACATCCAGCGCTGTCTCCCGCAAGGCTTCGCGAATATTGGCCGGATCCATCTGGTGGCTGCGGCGGTCACCGCTTTTGGGGGCTCCCTGCGCGGCTTCACGGAATGGCCCGTAAAAACCGGAAGCGTATTTTGTGGAGTACGAAAGGATAGGGAGATGCTCGTACCCGACCGAGTCTAGACCCGCTCTGATTGCCACAACCATGCCATCCATCATCCCGGAAGGTGCGACGATATCTGCTCCGGCTGCTGCGTGCGAAATGGCAACTTTTGTAAGGATTTCAAGCGTCTCGTCGTTAAGCACATAGCCTTCAGGAAGATGAACATTGGGCCGCTTATGCTCACCCACATTCAAAATACCGCAGTGACCGTGATCGGTATACTCGCAAAGGCAAACATCGGTTATCACCACCATTTCGGGATTATATTTTTTTATCATCCGGGTGGCCTGTTGGATAATGCCATCTTCCGAAAAATTTTCCAGCCCGATGGGATCCTTGGTTGCTGGTATGCCGAACAAAACGACAGCCGGTATATCCAATTCAGCGATGGAATGAATTTCTTCCGCAAGCATATCAGGCGACAGGTTGAATACACCTGGCATAGACGATATTTCGGTTTTCACTCCGGTGCCATGGGTTACAAAAAGGGGATAGATCAAGTCGCCTGGATCCAGCCTGGTTTCTCGCACCATCGCCCTGATTTGAGGTGAAGTCCGTAAACGCCTTGGGCGAACGGTTGGAAAGCTGGCGATCTTCTCAACCGCTTGTTTCTTCGTAAAATTATTGTGAATATTCATTGGATTGTCCCTGATGGAATTTGCTGATTTTCTAATAAAGCTTCAATAAGCCCATCGATCGTATAATCGGCTGCTACGATACTTACGTTCAGTCCGCGCGTTCGCGCTGTTTCGGCTGTAATGGGTCCGATGCAAGCGATCACCGCCCCTTTTAGGATCTCCCGGGTGTTCTCGCCAAACAGGTCAAAAAGATTATTTACCGTTGAAGAACTTGTAAAAGTGGCAATATCTACCCCTTTTTGTAATTCGGTCATCGAAGATGAATCCGGGCGGGTCGGTAGTGTACGGTAAATTGCAACTTCATCAGGAAAAGCCCCTTGTTTTTTGAGGGCATCAACCAAGGCTTTGCGGGCGATTTCTGCGCGTGGCAATAAAATTTTCTGACCGGTCACATCACCCAGGCCAGGCAAAATGGCTTCGGCCACATGCTCTTCAGGGACGAAACAGGGATGTGCCCCCATTTCGATCAGCGCGCTTTCGGTTGCCGGCCCGATTGCTGCAATCCGAATACCCGCCAACACTTCAGTACGCTTACCCAGGTCTTTCAGTCGCTGAAAGAAGGCGGTTACACCGTTGACACTGGTAAAAATGATCCATTGGTACGTGGCAAGATTGGCAATGGCTGTATCAAGCAGAGTTGTATCTTCTATCATGGAGATTTCAATGGTAGGAAAAATAACTGGCACAGCTCCCAGAGCGGTTATCTTCGCGATAAAATCGGCTGATTGAGCTCTTGGGCGGGTAACAAGAACACGTTTTCCGATTAAATTATTCATTTCAGTAACTCCGCAGCACCCAAATCAAATGCTTTTTTCGCCAAAAGTTCGCCTAACGCCTTGGGTTCATCACCAGCCGCTGAGACGCGAATGATCCGTGCGCCATCGATCGATCCGACCATTCCAGTAATTTCCAGCTTTGTACCAATTGCCTGGGCGTATGCCGCCACCGGCGCGGAACAACCTGCGCCGAGCGCTGCCAAAAAAGAACGTTCCGCAGTAATTGAAAAATATGTGGAGAGATCATGAATTGGTTGAAGAAGCTGGATCGATTCACGATCATCCGACCGGCATTGGATGGCCAATGCACCCTGACCGGGAGCTGGCAGCATAACGTCAAAAGAAAGGTATTCAGTAATGTGATTTCCAAGGTCAAGCCGCTCGATTCCGGCAGCCGCCAGAATTATTGCATCGTAATCTCGCGCAAAAACTTTTCTGAGGCGGGTGTCTATGTTTCCACGAAGCGGGAGAATGTTTAAATCGGGTCGAATGGCTTTAATTTGGGCCTGGCGGCGCAAGCTTGAGGTCCCCACTCTTGCTCCTTCCGATAATTGCTGAAGCGTTTCTCCATTGGCAGAAATGAGCACGTCTTGTGCGCAGGCGCGTGATTCCACCGCGCCGATGATCAATCCTGGAGGGACATCAACAGGAAGATCTTTGAGTGAATGAACTGCCAGATCAATTTCACCAGAGCGTAAAGCGGCCTCAAGTTCTTCAGTAAAAACACCTTTTCCACCAATCTCGGGTAAAGGACGATCGAGTATTTTATCTCCGGTCGTGACCAAAGTGACGAGCCGATAAGAAAAACCCGACGAGGATGATTGCAGGAGGTTGAGGATGTGCTCGGTTTGCCAACGGGCCAAATTTGACGGCCGGCTTCCCAGAGTTATCGTGCGGGGGTCTGAAAATCCCATTTTTCATCCTTCTTTAGCGGAAAATTTGGCTCAAGTTCACTGAGGTCGAATAATCGGGATAATATATCGACATAATCCTTGAGGGTTTCTTGATTTGTTTCTGTGCGCAAATGCATGGTTGGTTCATGTAATATTTTTCGGACCAATGTGCGCGAAAATAGATCCAACTGTTCGACAACCTCAGGTTCCGGGTTGGATAGCCGCCTGAGTGCTCTGGCAATTTC
>CALMGN010000068.1 GCA_937863605.1 uncultured Anaerolineaceae bacterium | reverse complement strand
AGTCTCCTGTGCCGAGGATGACCGCCTGCCAGTTGAGGTCAGCGGCCAGACGCAGCCCGCTAACCGCGATGTCAACCCCTTTTTGCTGATCCATGCGGGTGACCATCACCAAAAGCGGGACGTCAGCTTCGATTGGTAAGTTAAATTCATTTTGCAGAGCAGTCTTGTTAGATACCTTTTTACTCAAATCCGAGCGGTCGTACCGGTTGGCAAGGGTTGAATCGGTGCTGGGATCCCAATCGACCTGATCTAGACCATTGAGTATTCCCGCCAGGACGTTATGCCGGGTTTTTATAAAGTCCTGCAATCCGCAGCCGAACTCCGGGGTCATAATTTCCTTCGCATAGCCGGGAGAAACCGCGTTGATCTGGTCTGCAGATTGCAGCCCGAGCGGCAGGGGGAACTGGCGTGCCCAGGTTGGCAGCTTTTTTTCTCTTGATCGCGGCAGGCCGTATTTAGCCACGGCAGGTTCAGCGTCTTTTCCCATAAAGGGTAAATTGTGGATGCTGAGCAAGCTGCGCATAGACTCGAAGTACGGTTCCTGCTTGCGGCGCAGGTCCAGTGCATACAGTGCTGCGCTGGTATGCCAGTCATTGGCATGGATGATGTCCGGTTTCCAATTGAGATGGCGGGTCATTTCAAGGGCAGCCAGCGAGAAGAAGATATATTTCTCGCCATCCAGCAGCGAATCGGTGCTGTAAACCCGGTTGTCAGGGGCAATGGGTGGGCCGTCCACCAGGTACACTGGCAGGTCAGCCACATGGGTCAGATAGACCTTAACCGGTTGTTCGCCGGCCGGGGTAATCAATGGGAAATCCGCAACCGGTTGAGACGGCTTTACCTGTTGCTTGATAACGTTGTGCAATGGCAATACCAGGCGGACGTCCAGGCGGGGACCTGACCAGGCAGGCGGTTGCAGATCCCGCAGTGCCTTAGGCAGCGACCCGGCCACATCTCCCAGTCCGCCCACTTTGACCAGCGGAGCGGCCTCAGAGGCCATAAACAAGATTTGGAGCACTTCTGAAACGGGGTTCATGCTCGTTCTTTCTTTGAAACTCATTTTTCGTCAGGTCTGAGCGCCATTTCCAAATAGTCGTTGGAGATCGTCTCTTCGGGCGATTCGCCCAGGAACCGAATCAAATCCACCACCAGACGAGATTTAACCTCTGCATCCTTGCGCGACCAGGTTCGGCTCTTAATTTCCAGGAAATGTCCAAGAATAGGTCTCTTCACATCATCCAGATTGATATAAAACTCCATATTTTTAAAAGTAACCAGGAACCGCATCCGGTCTTTTTCAATTTCCACCTCGTGAGCAGGTTTGAAATATTCGCGGTAGAAGCGCGGACTCTGGGTTGCGGAGGCCAGGAAACGGCTGCGCGACAGCAGTACCTTCTGCGGGAAACGGTGTTCACGCGAAGGGCCGATCAAGGTCAGGCGGGAACGTACATTGAGGGGTTGATTTTTTTCGTCCAGGAAGTGGTCCTCGCGGTAGCGCAGGCGGCTTTCCTCGGGTTCATCGAATGAAAAGTAAGTGTCAAATTGCCTGTAATGGCGCTTGTAAATGATCTCGATCTCGGACTTTTCCAGCGCTTTCAGTACCGTTTCACGGTTGGTGATTGGGATTTTCGCCTGGACTTCGAAGCTTTCTTCTTCCTCAGTTTGTTCGCCCAACGCCAGCAGCTTGGAGAGCAGCGACTTTTCGCGCCGGATCAGGAAAATGTCGATTTTTCTCGCATACTCGTCCGCTTCCTGCATTAAGGCGGGAACATCCAGCGTTTGCAGCTGGCGTCCGCGCATTAACCAGGCCCCGTTTACCATGACATCAGTCACATCCTGGGCTTTGGCTGCGTATACCAACTGGGCGTACAGACCGTTCGAGTCACGCCGGAAACGCGGAGCGTTATGCAGCACATTGATGTCCACTAGGATCAGGTCAGCGCGTTTGCCAGGTTCCAGTGATCCGGTGAGATACCCCATGTGCATCGCACGGGCGCCTAGCCGAGTCGCCATCGCCAGGGTTTGACGGGCGGGCAGGGCGGTTGGGTCACCGCTGGCGCCTTTTCCAAGGAAGGATGCCAGACGGATTTCTTCGAACATGTCCAGGTCATTGTTGGAAGCTGGCCCGTCGGTCCCAATTCCGACGTTTAACCCAAGGTCAAGCATGCGTTTGACCGGTGCAATCCCGGAAGCCAGTTTCATATTCGAGGACGGGTTATGGGCCACCCCGGTGTTGTAATGCTGGAAAGTGCGCATTTCACCATCGTCCAGATGAACGCAATGGGCTGCCAGTACTTTGGCGTCCAGCAAATTGAGCTTTTTGATATAAGGTACGACCGGCATGCCTTCCTCACGGCGCAGATTCTCTACTTCGAAACTGGTCTCGGCGATGTGAATGTGCAGTGGAACATCATATTCGACCGCAATGCTGGCGCAGTCGCGCAGGATATCCTCGGTGGTGGTGTAAACCGCGTGCGGGGCAATCGACGGGACAATCAGCGGGTGGTTTTTCCAGCGCTGGATATAGTCACGGGCATAGGCTAACGACTCCTCATAAGAGTGCGCATCCGGTGTCGGAAATTTGAGGATCGACTCGGAGCAAACTGCACGCAAGCCGCTGGCAGCGGTCGCCCGGGCAACGTCCTCCTCGAAATAATACATATCTGCAAAGCTGGTGATGCCGCTGCGGATCATTTCAGCACAAGCTAGCTTGGTGCCTAACTGAACAAAATCGGGGGAGACAAATTCGCGCTCTACCGGCATCATATAGCCGAGCAGCCAGACATCCAGCCGCAGGTCGTCTGCCAGCCCGCGTAAAAGAGTCATTGGCACATGGGTGTGGGCATTGACCAGCCCCGGCATAAGAACTTTTCGCCCGCAATCAATCACCTCGGCGTCCGGGTAAGCCTGAGCCAGGTTGCTCTCATACCCAACGGCAATAATTTTATCGGCTTGAACTGCGACTGCGCCTGGCTCGAAGATCTGGTAGTCGTCATCCATCGTCATTACGATGGCATTTTTCAACAGAGTGATATTGTCAGTCATCGAGATGAGGTCTCCTTGAAGGGTTGGAGGATCAGGGAATATTTCTACGGATGAAATCCAAAGCAGTTTGCACTGCCCAGGCAGAGCCCAAGGCAGGCGGTCCGCCGTATGACCGGTTCACCTCGAGCGTGCTGTTGGGCGTAATCAAGTAAAGATACAAATCCTGCTGCACCGGTCCGGGATAAAAACCCGCTCCCAGGGTTACTTCAGTGGCCTGTTGAGCATGGTAGGACTGGGTCATCTGCTGCAAATCGGAAGGCTGGCAGAGTTCCGGCAGAATCTGGGACTGTCCAGGGGAAAAACCGGCTTTGGCAAGGCGTTCCGCAATTGCGCCGCCGAATCCGCATTCCACCAGCGACAACTGCCAGTTGTGCAGACCCAACCGGGTGAGCACGACCTGTTCCAGTGTGTCCTGGTTGCTGCCGAAAATGGCAACCCCCACCAGTTGCTGAACCTGAGCGACCATCTCCTGAATCATGGCATCCGCTTCGCTTTCCGAACCGGCTTTAGCCGTCACGCGAATGTCAATTTGCCCGGGGTGGCACAGAAGTCCAACTGTCGGGTTGGCATTGGTCTCAAGTTCGCCAATCCATTCGTCCACCTGTGATTCACCAACACCAGCGGTATGGATTACATGGGCTTTGATGATGCCCTTCAGCTTGAAGCGTTCATCGAGCAAGGGGAGGACTTTGTGCTGGATGAGGTGTTCCATTTCACGCGGTACGCCAGGAAGGCTGATGACAATTTTAGAATTGCGCTCAAAGAAAAACGCAGGAGCAGTGCCGACCTGGTTTTCGATCGAGATGGCGCCGCAAGGGATGTAAGCCTGCCGCCGGTTGTTTTCGGTGGCGTGACGGTGAAAGCGGCTGAAACGGTCTTGTATTTGTTCCCATAACTCAGGCCGGAACTCCAGGTCGGTGCCAAAGGCAGTCGCTACCGCCAGGCGAGTCGGGTCATCAACCGTTGGGCCTAATCCGCCGGTGGTAATGACGATATCGGAACGGTCAACGGCCTCTCGTATGGCTTGAGCAATCCTTTCAGTATTGTCCCCCACGATCATGGTGCGATAAAGATCAATCCCAGCGTCGCGAAACTTTCGGGCAATGTAGGCAGTATTGGTATCCTGGATTTCACCCAGGAGCAATTCTGTCCCGATTGCGATGATTTCCCCGACAGGCATACAATCATCCTTATCATTCTTTATGGGATGCCAGTTGGTGGACGGCTCGCCCTTCCATTGTTTATAACTTGATCAAGCGATTTGTAAAATTGCCGGTTGGGTATCACGCCGGCAATTTGCTTGGTTTTCACCAACTGGTTATGCAAAGTGTAGCACAAATGACACAAGATGACCAAACGCTCTTCTGCGGTGAAACCAAATCCGGGTAGAATACAATTGCCAGCAATCAACCATCGGAAGGGCTATGGGAACGAACAACTTTAGACAGCGATTTGGCGCCTGGGGCGAACGTCAGGCGGAGGCGTATTTACTGGAACACGGTTTGCTTCTGTTGGAGCGCAATTACCGCACGCCTTATGGGGAGCTTGATCTGGTGATGAGCCAGGACGGGCAGTTGGTATTTGTGGAAGTAAAAACCCGCTCCAACGATAAATTCGGTTTGCCAGAGGAATCCATCACCAGGGCAAAGCAGGAACATTTACAGATGGCTGCCCAGCAGTATCTGGCTGATCATCCGGATTTGACGGCTGACTGGCGGGTGGATGTGGTGTCCATTCGCGTCCGGCCAGGTAAAGACTTGCCGGAAATCACCTGGTTTGAAAATGCCCTGGCATAATCTTCCGCTTCCGGTGGTGGCAATCGTCGGACCGACTGCGGTTGGAAAGACAGCCCTGGCGGTCGAACTGGCCGAGCATTTCGGCGGTGAGATTGTATCGGCGGATTCGCGCCAGTTTTACCGCGGAATGGATATCGGCACTGCCAAGCCGACGGCCGATGAACTGGCGCGCGTCACCCACCATCTGATCGATGTGGCCGATCCTGACGAACCGTGGAGTCTGGCAGCTTTCAAACGCGAGGCCGAAGCTGCCCTGGCGGACATTCACTCCCGTTCCCGGTTGCCTTTTCTGGTGGGCGGAACTGGTCAATACATTTACGGGCTGCTGGATGACTGGCAGATCCCCAACCAGGAACCAGATCCCCGTTTGCGCACCATCCTGGAAGCCTGGGGCTGCAGCCTTGGCCCGGTTGGTTTTCATCATAAATTAGCGCTGGTTGACCCTGCGGCGGCGGCGGTCATCCAACCGGAAAACTTGCGCCGCACTGTGCGCGCGCTGGAAGTCATTCTGCTGACCGGTCAGAAGTTCTCCGAGCAGCGGCGGGTGGGCGTTTCCCGGTATTCGGTTTTGAAGATCGGCCTGATTCGGCCGCGCCCGGAGTTGTATGCCCGCGTCGATGCTCGCATCGAGGCCATGCTGGAGGACGGGCTGGTGGAGGAAGTGCGCCAGCTGCGGCAGCGCGGTTTTTCCGCCGATTTGCCCACGCTCTCGGCCATTGGCTATCGCGAGATCTGCGCCCATCTGGATGGCAAAATGAGTCTGGATGAGGCCGTGGTGCGTATGAAACGCCTTACCCGCGATTATATTCGCCGCCAGGCCAACTGGTTCAAACAAAATGACCCGAGTATTCACTGGCTGCCGGCAGACGACCAGCCTGTTATGAAAGCGATTAAACTGATCGAAACCGCTTCGAACTGGGTGGTTCCGCAGCAGAATATGGTCAAATAACCTATTATTATTTTATCGGCTGGAGGAGATTTCGATGCATAAACCCTGGATCAACCATTATGACCCTGGCGTGCCGGCTGAGCTAAGTTACCCGGACATTACAGTTTTCGATTATTTGGATCAAGCTGCCGAGCGCTACCCGGACAAGGCTTGCACCATTTACCGTGACCAGAGCATCACATTTGCCGAAATGAAGCGGCTTTCGGATGTGCTGGCGCACGGCTTGATCGAACTTGGCGTGCAGGTGGGTGACCGGGTGGGAATCATTCTCCCCAACATTCCGCAGTTTGTACTGGCATATTACGCCGTACTCAAATCCGGCGGCATCGTGGTGGCCATTAACCCGCAATATAAGCAGCTCGAGCTGGAATACCAATTGCGCGATTCAGGCACCCAGGTCATTATTGCTCTGGCTATGCACCGCGAACTGCTGGACGAAATTCGCAAGACCACTCGCATTCAAGCCGTGCTTTATACCCAGGTGGAGGACGCATTTGACCTGGTGGATTCGCTGAATCTTGACCCGCAATTGGTGGCTGGATGCAATTCAGTGGATGCTGACTGTTGGTTGACCACCGTCTTGACCCGCTCGGGTGAACGGTCAGCAGCCCCCTTGCCGAAGGTTTTGCCCCAGGATGTGGCAATTTTCCAGTATTCGGGCGGCACAACCGGGACTCCGAAAGCAGCAATTGGCCTGCACCGCAACCTGGTGGCGAATACCACCATGTTTCGCCGTTGGCTGGTCGGATTGCATGACGGACAGGAGACGGTACTGGCAGCCATCCCGCTGTTTCACGTTTACGGAATGGTGATTGCCATGAGTGTCGGCATGGGATTGGGCGCCAGCCTGGTGTTGGTGCAAAACCCGCGCAATATAGAAGAACTTCTTGGCGTCATCCAGAATTACCGTCCCACCCTCTTCCCGGGTGTACCCAGCATGTACCAGGCCATCAACCTGCACACGGACGTGACCGCTGGAAAGTACGACCTTTCATCGATCAAAGCCTGCATTTCGGGCTCAGCACCGCTGCTACCAGAAGTCAAGCAACGCTTTGAAGCACTGACCGGTGGAAAATTGATGGAAGGCTATGGGCTATCAGAGGCTCCAACTGCAACCCATTGCAATCCGATGTTCGGCGAAAACCGCACCGGCTCGATCGGTCTGCCACTGCCGGACGTTGACTGCCGGATTGTCGACCTGGACACCGGCGCGGACGTCCCGACAGGTGAGCGCGGAGAATTGCTCATCCGCAGCCCGCAGGTGATGCAAGGTTACCACAACCGTCCGGACGAAGATGCCATCACCCTGACAGATGGTTGGCTGCATACTGGTGATGTAGCTCGAATGGACGCCGACGGCTACTTTTACCTGGTTGACCGCAAGAAAGAATTGATCAAAGTAGGCGGGTTCCAGGTTTGGCCGCGCGAGATAGAAGCAGTCATCGCAATGCATCCCAAAGTCCGTGAAAGCGCGGTGGCAGGGGTCCCTCATCCGGTCAAAGTTGAAATAGTCAAGGCCTGGGTGGTATTGAAGACCGGCGAAGAATTGAGCGTTGACGAGGTGCGCATTTGGTGCGGGCAGCACCTGGCGGGCTACAAAGTGCCATCTGAGGTCACTTTCCGAAAGGAATTGCCGCGCTCCACGGTTGGAAAAGTGCTGCGACGCGAACTGCGCCGAATGCACATCACGGGGATCGATAGCGATTAAACATTAACCGTGCGGTTGAAAAACCGCACGGTTATTTGATTGTTTCGTTCAGTTTTCGACTACTATTCCTGGGACGCCGTTTAGCTTCTTGAAGGGCGGTGGGAAAATAGCCTCAAATTCATCCTTGGTGAGTGTCTCCACCTCGAGAAGTTTCTGGGCGACTGCATCCAGCATGACGCGATGTTCCGACAGGATCGCTCTGGCGCGGTCATGGGCTTCACTGACCAGCCGGCGAACCTCGCGGTCGATCTGTTCCGCAACGGCTTCCGAGTAGTCGCGCTGTTCAGAGATCTCGCGGCCCAGGAAGATCAATTCTTCCTTCTGCCCGTAGACCATCGGGCCCATTTCTGCGCTCATGCCAAGTCGGGTGACCATCTGGCGGGCGATCTGGGTTACGCGCTCAATGTCGTTGCCGGCGCCGGAAGTGATGTCGTCAAACACCAGTTCCTCCGCAGCCCGGCCGCCGAGCAGGCCGATCATATCCGCAACCAGCTTCTTGCGCGGCATCATCGTGCGGTCTTCGGAAGGTAGCGCAATGGTATATCCGCCTGCCATACCGCGAGCTATGATGGTGATCTTCTGTACCGGGTCGTGCTCAGGCAGGGCGTTCATGACTACCGCATGCCCAGCTTCGTGGTAGGCGATAATTTTCTTTTCATCGGGGTTGATGAGTCGGCTCTTCCGTTCAGGGCCGGCGATCACACGCTCGATGGCTTCTTCAAATTCAGGTTGAGAGATGCTTTTGCGATTTCGGCGGGCTGCCAGGATGGCAGCTTCATTGACCAGGTTTTCCAGGTCGGCACCGACGAAACCAGGGGTGGCTCGCGCCAGGGTGTTCAGATCAATGTCGGGTTCCAGCGGTTTGCCCTTGACATGCACCTTGAGGATCGCCTCGCGGCCGCGCACGTCCGGACGGTCAAGTACCACGCGGCGGTCGAACCGACCGGGACGCAGCAGCGCCGGATCAAGGATGTCTGGGCGGTTGGTGGCTGCCATGATGATGATGTTGGTGTCGGTGTCGAAGCCATCCATCTCAACCAGCATCTGGTTAAGGGTTTGCTCGCGCTCATCGTGACTGCCGCCTAATCCGGCCCCGCGTTGACGACCGACGGCATCGATTTCATCCACGAAGACAATACAGGGAGAGTGCCGCTTGGCTTGATCGAACAAGTCACGCACACGGCTGGCGCCGACGCCGACAAACATTTCCACAAATTCGGAGCCAGAAATGGAGAAGAAGGGTACCCCGGCTTCGCCGGAAACAGCTTTCGCCATCAAGGTTTTCCCGGTTCCGGGCGGGCCAACCAGCAGAACGCCCTTGGGAATGCGGGCGCCAAGTTGAATAAATTTTTGCGGCTCGCGTAAAAATTCGACAACTTCTTTTAGCTCTTCTTTTGCTTCTTCAACACCGGCAACATCTGCAAAGGTGACGGTCGGATGATCACCGGTGAACATACGCGCCCGGGATTTGCCAAAGGACATAGCAGCGTTGTTGCTGCCCTGCGCCTGCCGGAAGATGAAGAAGAACGCTCCGATCAGCAGCATAAAGGGCAGAATATATCCGAGCGCAGTAAAGACTCCCAGCCAGGCGCTAGGCGGTTTGATGAGGATTTTGATTTTGGTTGGATCCAGTTGATCCTCGGTTACGCCGAGGGCTAGCAATTGATCAACCAGGGTCGAATTCGATTCCTTGGTGGAAACCGACTCGGTCAAGTCCTTATAGGTAACCTGGAGGCGGTCCTCGGCTCCTTCGATTTTAGTAACCTTCTGAGCCTTAATATCTGCTGCGAGTTGGTTAATCGATACTTCGGAGCTGATTCCCCGCTGCCCGAAGCTGTAAACCACCATCGTAATAATGGCAATAAATAGCAGCAGATAGATTACATAAGATTGGTTGCGTGAACTCACTCATACCTCCTGAGACGCTTTGCCCAGTCATTAATTTACTTAGATTTAATTAAAGAAATTATACCAATCTATCCAGCCCGCTGCCAGTTAGTCAACTTAAAATGGGAATGATTAATAAAACTCTTATACAACTATCAGATTTGGTTTGGCGAGGATATGAAGCAATGCAGGCTGCCTAAACCGCAGCTTCAATTGCATTCCAAGCCTGCCGGATGTGGGTCCGATCATGGGTGGCGATAAAACCGAGTAATTCTTTGAGGGTTGTTGGCCCAAAAATGGCGTGCCGGGCAGGCTGGGCCAGGTCATTCGGGGTTGCGCCGTCAATGAGTTTTAACAGGTTGGTGCGGGATTCAAAAAATCCTTCGAGCGCCGCCCTGGCAGGTTCCGCCGCATAATTTCGTTCGCGAACCCACGGGTCAGTGTTGGCGCCTGGTAAAAACGGATTTTCGCCGCGGATCGTCAGTGCAATGCGTCCGAGATTGACCTCACGGTCAACATCCCGCAAGTGGGCTAAGATTTCAATCAGATTCCACTCGGATTCAGCCGGACGCTGCGCCCAAACCTCAATAGGCAGTGGGCGGGACAGGGTATCGAAGACTGCCGGGGTGGATTGTAGTGTCGCGTAAATGGCTGATATAGATTGGAGGTCGGGGATCTGCTGTTCTTTTTCTACTTTTTCCAACCAGGGAAGCACATTTTCGAATGCACCCGTCTGGCTGAATGGGTTTCTGGCAGGTGTTTCGGAATCTTCTTCGTGTAGCCAAAAAGTAGGCAAACCGAGTTTTTCAGCCGGGATAATATCATCTTCCAGGCTGTTGCCAACCATCACCACCGGACCAGAAGGCCAGTTTAAATTCCCCAGGATTTCGGCATAATAGGCCGGATGTGGTTTGCAGAAATGCGAGTTTTCGTAGCTGGTGACCAGCTTGAATCCGAATTCGTCGGGCGATACCCCTGCCCAGTCTAAGCGCTGCTCGATGGCTGTCCATGGAAAAAGGGGGTTGGTAGCGACTACCACGTCCCAGCCGCGGCTAATGGCGGACTGCACCAGTTCAATTGCCTCCGGTCGGCGGGCAGTATGTTTTCGTAATTCCGGAAAGGATTCCGAATAAAACCGGTGGATGGTTTCCATTAATTCGGACTTAGGGGTCCCAATCTGCGGATAAAACACCTGGTCGAATTGCTCTTCCATGGTTAAGGCTGGCGTTTTCTTGGTCAGCATAGCCTGGATGGCTGCCATCATGGCGGGCATAAACTTATCCATGGGCACCCAGGGTTGCAGTGCCTCCGCAAGTCGTTTGAAATAGGCTTTTTGGAAGACTTCGATGTCGTTCGATATTAATGTATCGTCCAGGTCGATTAGCAGTGTAAGGGTCATGGCTCAGGCTCTGAAAATACCGGCGGCAATGGGTGGCACTGACCGCAACCAATGTGGGGTTCGGTGACTTTTACCTTGTTTTTGGAACAGGATGCGCTGACAACCACCCGCTTTTTAATTCTCCCCAGGGTGCGTTTCACCTCACCTTGCAACACGAGAAATTCGCAGGCATTGGCGCGTAGGATACCAGGCACCGGGCAAATTTGACACAGCTTCCGGTTCCAATCGCGAGGCGGTGGTTCATTACCAATCAGACGGCATTCTTCATGGTTCTTGCCGCGGTAATAATCACCGTAAAAATATCTACATTCAGTCCCGGCAGGTGTGCGCATGATCTGAAATCCAATCTGCCCTTCTTAAGGCTCCGTCCCCGGTGAGGGGGACGAGCAAGGGATTCCATTTGGCCTGGAAATAACGAATTTTATTGGACGCGCGTGACGTAGGTTCCGGTTCGGGTATCGACCCGGATGGTATCGCCGTCACTTACAAAATTCGGCACCTGCACCTGTATTCCGGTTTCAACCGTGACGTTCTTGGTGACGCCGGTTGCGGTATCGCCGCGTACAGCAATGTCTGCCTGGATGATTTTCAGGTCTACCGTGGTCGGCAATTCAACGTCCAACGCTTCGGTGCCGTAAAATGTCAGCTTGACCGCCATTTCTTCCTTCAGGAAGCCAGTATATTCGCCAAGGATATCAGCGCGCAGGGGATACTGCTCAAAGGTTTCCTGATCCATGAAGTAGTAAACTTCACCATCGGTATACAGGTACTGCGCCATGTGGTATTCCAGACGCGCATCCTGGACACGTTCACCGGACTGGAATGTCTTTTCAATCGTTCCCCCGCTGCGCAAATTGCGGGCTTTGATTCGGATCGTCGCGTTACCACGCCCAGGTTTGTGGTGGCTATATTCCATGACCTTGTACAGGCTGTCATCCAGTTCAAAGGTAACGCCTTTGCGCAAATCGTTCACGTCAATCATAAACTACCAACCTTCATCGTAAAGAGTTTGAAAAACAGTCCGATTATAGTGCAGGATATCAGGCATGACAAGACGTGCATCCTGCTATGGACGTAAAAAGGTGGAGCCTTTACAGCTCCACCCGGATACTCACCATTATTCTATTGCGTAATTTCTTGATTTTTCGCTCTATGGAAAATCAGGAGTTAACCGAGTTTGGGTTCAATCAGACCGTAGGTTCCGTCCCGGCGGGTGTAAAGCACGTTAATCGCATTGGTGCTGGCGTTATAAAACACAAAGAATTCATCATGCCCCAGCAGTTTCATCTGCTCGATCGCCTCGAGTTCGTTCATAGGCGTCAAGGTGAAGGTTTTGCGGCGGGCGATCTTTTCGTCTTCGATTGTTTCTTCTACCTCAACTGGTTCAGCTGCTACCTCTGCAGCGGAAGTCCCGTCACCGCGTCCGCGCTGGTGCTTTCCCTTATAGCGTTCAATCTGGCGCTGCATCTTATCCACAGCTTCATCGATCGCCGCGAAAAGGTCGTCGGCGCGTTCCTCAACCCGGAGAATAAAACCTTTACCCCGAATGGTGATTTGCGCGACCTGGCGGTCGGTGGCACTGCGCGCCGATTTTACGTAGGACAGATCAACCCTGGTTTCATCCACATTTGGAATGTGGCGGCCTAACTTCCCGACTTTCTTATCAACATATTCGACAATGCGGTCTGTCAGTTCCATATTGCGGGCAAATGTATCAATTTTCAGGTCCATCGTATCCTCCAGTACGTATTAAAGATCTGCATTCGATCGCAGGGACTTCCCCATCTCCTATCCATAGTATAGCTTAACTCAGGTGAATTTGACCGGCGCGTGCCAGGGTTAATCCATAAATCCGGCTGGCACCTGCGGCCTGCAGCGCTTGAGCACATGCTTGCATGGTCGCTCCGGTGGTGGTCACATCATCAAGGATCAGGATGGATTTGCCAGCAGCAATCTGCGGACGGGCTGTAAAGGCGCCCATCACATTCTGTCTGCGTTGGTGTGCGTGCAGTCCAACCTGCGAGTTGGTATCCCGTGTGCGGTCGATGACGGATTCCTGGAAATGGATTCCGGTTGTGAGACCCAGCCAAACGGCCAGCAGCGCGGATTGATTGTACCCACGTTCGCGGCGCCGTTTTTGGCTCAAAGGCACGGCAGTGACCAGGTCA
Organism: uncultured Anaerolineaceae bacterium; assembly: GCA_937863605.1. Taxonomy (GTDB): domain Bacteria; phylum Chloroflexota; class Anaerolineae; order Anaerolineales; family Anaerolineaceae; genus Bellilinea. Next base: position 14,807 of record CALMGN010000068.1, on the reverse strand, counting down.
ACTTGCCAGTTCAGGTCCAATAGCAGGTGGGTGAGGGGTTTTGCCAGTTCTTCGCTTACACCCATATCGCTGTGATATTTCAGCCGGTGGATTGCACTGCGCAGCGTCCCCTCGTACCATCCCCAGGAGCGGACGGCGGTGTAAACGGGTTGGTACGCGATACATTCCTGGCACAGCACAGAACCGGGTTGAGGAATTCCGCACAACGGGCAGATATTATTCTGTGGAATGACCTTGACTTTAGCCTGGCAGTCAACGCACCATCGCACGCCCAATTTTCCACATCCTGCACACCGCGGAGGGTACACCCAATCGATGACGCGCCACAACGCGTGTGAGGTTCGAAACGCTCGAGAAGCACTCAGACTCTCTGTCATTTCTCTCCACTAAGGTGTGGACAATCTCCGCGCAGCCAAGACTTGCGCGAATGGGTTGGTTTCCGAACGGGCGACTGAACTAAAACCCGAACATGCCGCCGAGCGTCGATTGGAACAGTCGCAGGGCTGCCGGGGTCATAAGGACGATGATCAAGGATGGGAAAATCAATAGCGTCATCGGGATCAGCATTTTTAGAGGGGCTTTGTGAGCTTCCTCTTCTGCATGCTGACGGCGTTTGACGCGCATCTGATCCGATTGAATTCTTAATACCTTTGCCAGACTGACACCAAGTTGTTCTGATTGGATAACAGCGGCCACGAAGCTGGTCATTTCCGCCAGACCAATCCGGTCTGCCATATCGCGCAGCGCCTCGCGGCGTACTTTTCCAAGTTGAATTTCCTGAATGGCACGTGCGAAGGCCAGCGAAAGTTCAGATTGCCATTTTTCACTTACACGTGCCATGGCGGCTTCAAAACCAAGGCCGGCTTCCACACAAATCGTAAGCAAGTCGAGTGCATCCGGCATCGCCCTGCGCACCTCTTTTTGCCGTTGATTAATTTTACTGGTCAACCAGAGTTGCGGGAAATAGAAGCCTAAAAAGCCGAAAACCAGGCCTAATAAAATCACGCGACTGGCAGGCCAATTGGCGGCACCCAGGCTGGAAACCAGCACCACAATACCGGCAAAAACGACCCCCAGGATCAGCTGCAAAGCCAGGATCATGGTTGGGTCAATCCGCGCAGAAGTGCCAGCCAATTCTAACTTGCGCGAAATGGAGTTCATTGCATTTTGCGGGGTAAAGCGTGTTGCAATTTCGCCCAATTTACGCGCAACGGGATAAATGATGCGGTCAGTAAAGGGTTGTGAAAGTTCAAGTTCCCGCAGATCAGGCGGTTCGCCGGTTTGACTAAATTCTTCCAGACGCGCTTGCAGTGCCCGATCGTTATCGGACTGAGGATTGCGCAATCCGATGACGGTAAGGGTAATTGCGCCAGCGAGGATCAACAGGATAATTATGAGCAGAATTGGCATTGGATCCTCCAGCTCTCCGCTAGATTTCGATATCACCAAGTTTCTTCATGGAGAAGTAACCAGCGACAATGAGTATTGCAGCCACCCCTAACGCGATGTAACCGCAAATTCCGCTTTCTGGTTTTGTATAGGTCATCATGTACTCTTTATTCAAGACGTACAAAATCAAAATAACAATGATGGGTAGAATGGAGAGAAAGCGGCCTGAATACATGACCTGGGTGGTCAGCACACGAATTTCGCCCTTAATACGGACACGCTCCCGAATGGTAAACGAGATGGTGTCGAGAATTTCAGCCAGATTACCACCGACCTCGCGCTGGACATTGATGGCAGTGATGACCAGGTCAAGATCCTCCGATGGAACCCGCACCAGTAAATTGGCCAGGGCTTTCTCCATGGTGACACCTAACTGCATTTCCTGCACGACTCGGCGGAATTCTTCGTTGATCGGGGAGGGGAGTTCTTTACTGACAGCTTCCATGGCTTGCATGGTGGAATAACCCGCACGGAGTCCGTTGACCATCAGATTAAGCATGTCTGCAAGTTGATCGGCGAATTTGCGCAACCGGCGGTCCTGCTGGTTTTTAACATACATGCCGGGAAGAAATGCGCCAGCAACACCACCGACCAGGGCAAGCAGGATCGACTGTTGTCCGATCACGTAACCGATCAGGGCAACGAGAAGGATCATCCCTATAACGATGAAAACGTATTCGCCGGACTTGAGTTTGAGGTCAGCTCGCGCCAACGATTTTGAGAGTTTGTCGCCGTATGATGACCGCTCGACGCGTTTATTCATCCAATCGGTGACGATATTTTGCATCCCAACGCGTTTGGCTTCTCTCGCAGATTCTTCGCGTTGTTCTTCCACATATTTTCCAAGGCGTTCTTCGACCATGCTTTTTTCGGTGGTCAAAGATACCGCAATTCCTACAATCAGCAGGACTAACGCAATCCCGCCGCCCAAGATCAAGATGATGGCCGGGCTTAGGTCCATAATCTCACCTGCTTCCTGAAAGGCATTCGGTCCGAATAGAGATACGCATTATCTCCGTGCTCCCATCCCCCAGAGAGCGGGCGGCAAATGGATGCCAGCAGCCTCAATTTTTTCGTAGAACCGGGGGCGGAGGCCTGTCGGCCGCAGTCTTCCGATAATTTTACCGTTTTCGATGCCGGTTTGTTCAAAAACGTAAATATCGGTCATGGTGACTACATCGCCTTCCATACCGGCAATTTCGGTAATGTTCACCACTTTACGCGTACCATCACGCATGCGCTCCTCATGAACAATAACATCAATGGCCGAAGCAACCTGTTCGCGGATGGCGCGGATGGGCAAGTCCATTCCAGCCATCATTACCATCGTCTCGAGGCGGGCCAGGGTGTCGCGCGGGCTGTTGGAGTGCAGCGTGGTCATAGAACCGTCATGACCAGTGTTCATGGCCTGGAGCATATCGAGGGCAGCATCATCGCGGACCTCACCGACGATGATGCGGTCCGGGCGCATACGCAAGGTGTTGATGACCAGTTGGCGAATGGTAATTTCACCGCGGGCTTCGATGTTGGGTGGACGCGATTCGAGGGTCACCACATGTTCCTGCCGCAGTTGGAGTTCCGCTGCGTTTTCTATGGTTATAATGCGCTCATCGCCAGGGATGAACCCGGACAAGACATTAAGCAAGGTTGTTTTACCGGAACCAGTGCCGCCCGAGATAACGACATTCAATCGTGCCTTGACGCAAGCGTCGAGTAACTGGATCGCTTCGGGAGTGAGTGTGCCGAATTGGATCATTTGATCCACAGTGATTGGGTTCCGCGCAAACTTCCGGATGGTGATGACCGGTCCGACCAGGGACAACGGTGGAATAATTGCGTTTACGCGGGAACCATCCGGTAAGCGGGCATCTACAAATGGAGAGGATTCATCGACACGGCGGCCAAGCGGAGCCACGATACGTTCAATGATACGCATCACATGTTCGTTATTCTCGAAGCTTAATGGCGCGCGGGAGATTTTGCCCCGGCGCTCAATGTAGATATTTTTCGCACCGTTTACCATGACTTCGGTAATACTGTCATCTTCGAGCAGCGCTTGCAGCGGGCCAAACCCCAAAATTTCGGCGGCAATTTGCTCGAACATCCGTGAGCGTTCATTCCGCGAAAGGACAATATTTTCTTCACTGAGGATTTGCTCGAAGAGTTCCTGAATGGTTCGCCTGACTTCGGCAATCTTGGTGACATCCATGCTGGTGTCCATAGTGGACAGCAGCTTATTCTGGACGCGGTTTTTTAGGTCCTGGTAGGTGTCGGTGGATGTTCGTTCAGGGGTGGTTGGACGGCGCTGCGGAACTACTTGATTTGTACGCGGCAGAATACCATTGCCTTCATTTCCCTGGCCGTTTTGATCCAGCGGGTTTTGATCGTTTTGAATCCTTCGTAATATGGACATAGAATTTTCCTTTGGTCAGTTATCCCTATTTTCGAGGGATGGAAGTCCGTTCTAATACCGCATTGGATTCTTGAGGTTTATTTTGAAGAGTAGCCGCTAGATTGAGGATCAATTTGCTGATGGGGTAGGACTTATTTTCCTCAACAAACGGAAGCCCGCGGTTGATTGAACTGGTCACGATTTTTTCTTCAAGGGGGATTACGAAGCCAACAGGGAGGTGCAGATTTTCGCTAATTTTTTCCGGGGTAATCGTAATCCGTTTGTCAAACCGGTTGATCACAAAAGTAATTCGATCGCGCAAACCGGAAGCGTTGGCCAAAGACAGAAAGAGATTACAGCTTTTGATGCTTGGAATCTCCTGCGTTGTTATCAGTACGATGTGATCTGAATATTCTAATGCAGACTGTACAACATCTGTCAAGTACGAGGCTGTATCCACAACGATGTAAGAATAGATAGAACTGAGGTAATCTAACAACCTGGAAAATTGCTCGCCGGTTACATCTTCCGCCATATCTGCCCGGGATGGGCACGCCAAAATATGGAGACCGGACGGCGCATGCTCTACGGCCACCTCACGGACAAAATCCGGATCCAACTCATCGACCCGGCTTGCCAGGTCAATGATACTGTTTTTAATCTGCTCATTGAGCATAACGGCGATATCGCCATATTGCAGGTTGGCGTCCACCAGAACAGTGGGGGTTGCGCTGGATTGAAGCGCGATGGCCAGGTTGGTCGCAATCATCGAACAGCCTGTTCCGCCTTTTGGGCTGTACACCGTAATGACTTTTCCAATTTTGGCAGCATAAGAACCATTGCCCCCTGGCACCCCTCCCACCGCGGCGGCGGTGAAAGGGATGGGGGTTTTGGATTTTTCTTCAATGGCCATATCCCCGGCACGCCTGACCGCAGCGGTCAGTTCGTCAATCATGGGGGGTTTGGTCAAGAAATCGCGCGCGCCAGCCAGCATGGCCCGGCGCATATAACTCGGGTCAGCTTGAACAGAGAGGATCACAATCTGGACATGCGGCACCTTTTTGCGGATCGTCTCGGTAGCCGTGATGCCGTCCATATCCGGCATATTGATATCCATGATCACAACATCGGGTTTATCTTCCGTTGCGAGCTCGATCGCCTCAGCGCCACTTTTTGCTCCGCCGATTACTTCTACGCGCGGTTCAAATTGCAGCATGCGGCGGATGTTCTCGCGGGTTTCCTGGATGTCATCGACGATTAAAACCCGAATCTTTTCAGCTTGCGTCATCATTTCTCCCGTTACATTGTTTGTTCGTATACCATTAAAATCTAAGGCAATCCGTTTACGGCAATGGGGTAGGCTGGGATGCCGGAGTGGGGACAGTATCGACCCGCGGCTCAACAGCGTAAGGCAACTTGGCCGGCAGAGGGATATTTTTCTGTTCCATCAAGTATTGTTGGGTAACAGCGTCCGTTACGATCGGGTTGGTATCATTCGGATTGCGCAGCGCCAGGTTCAACCGGATGCCTGCCACCATCATGTAGTTCATCGAAACGGCGTCTTGCGGGCTCACAACCAGAGTGACCGAGTTCTGAGTCGGTTCAGGAGTCACAACCACAGTCTCTCCATCTGGTACAGCCGTGGGTTCCAGCTGAGCAATTTGGGGTTCCACATAATTCCCAACACGCAGTACAACGGCATCCTGAATTACAGTCTGGCAAACCAGGCGCGGTCGTTGTGTTTCTGAGGGGACGACATAAGTCGGCATATTAAGTGAGCCATCACCTTGCACTCTTCCCTGTAATACACCCAGGTCTTTAGCTGTAAGGATCGAGGTGTTACTGAAATTTAGTTCACCTGACTTTGCAGGTACTTCCTGAGCCAGCGCATTGGGCAGCCGTGATTGCCAATCAGGGTCGATATCAATCAACAGCATGCAGCCGACCACCATCACATGGTCGCCGGGCGCCAGGGCATTGGCAACTGCGGTCAAAGAATCAACCGGTATGGGCATGGCGACGAAATCTTTCGGGACATCAAAAGATGCTACCGATCCACCTGTTGGCTGGATGAGCACAGATGGGGTCAGCGGAACACCCGGGTCCAGGTCATATTTTGCACGCGACCCTATAACTGAATTGATATCTGTGATGAAAGTTCCCTGAACTAAATTGGCTTCAGGGTATTGAATTGTCATTAACGCTGCCTGGGTGATCTCAGCTCCACGGGGGATTGCCTGTGTCGTAATAACAATATCGACCATCGCATCGGCTTCCGGGGTCTGAGCTGACTCTGGGTTTTGACCGCCCTGCATCTGGAGCCAAACATAAACTGCTCCAACCAGCAAAATCAAAATCAGAGCCACCAAGATAATAATGCGCCCACCTGATTTACCTCTAGCGGCCATGAAAATGCCTCCTCACTTTGTTTTTTTGGATCGGAATAAGCAAACTAAAGCTTATTATACGCCATGTAAATCCATTCCCTCCTAATGGTTATGTAAGGTCTGAGGGAAAAGAACGGACATCATGAAAAGTGGAAAAACCTTTTCCTAATTATATCGAGGTGCAAGTTTTATACCCTGATTTAAACCAGAGAAAATATCCGTTCGAAAAAAGAAAATATCTCCCAATGACCATTTTCCCCCTGGAATGGCATGATTATAAACTATTTAGCAAGAAAAGACCCTGGAAAACCAGGGTCTTTTCAGGTAATGCTAGCTTGGTCGGACCAAACAAAAGTCGGTAGTTCTAGAGCGCATTGACGATGCTGCTGAAGATGTTACCAATGGCAGGTCCCATAACCGCAAGAATGACAATTACAACAATCGCTACTAAAACAAGAATTAACGCATACTCAACGAGGCCTTGGCCTTTTTCCTTCGGTGCAAATAACATGATGTTTTCACCTCCTTACTGTTCATAGAATAATTGTGGAGCACCTAAACAATATTATAGTTATTAATAGTCATAATTCAATAATCTGACCTTACAGGGACCTTACGATAATCTTTGAAACTCCACTTAATGTTTGAAAATTATTTTTACTGTTTCTGAATGCATTATCAAAACCAGATCCACCAGGAAATTAGTGCACCCACCGGATTCACCCCTTGCACTCTGAATAGGCCCCATTCCTTTGTGACGCGTGAGTCTGGATACCAAAACTAATGGAAGTGATATGGTCAGAATTATCTTCCTCGGAGAATGATAATTTAACTTGCAACACAAAAAGATCTACAATCGCGAAAAGTTGAAGGAATTTATTATTTGTCATACCGGGGAGTTGGCTTGTTATCCAGAAATAAATGAACAAAATTTCCGGACCTAAAAAAATGTAAACGCATTATCGAAAATTTCGACTCACCTACCCATTATTTTGGACTAAAAAAATAGACCCCGATAAATCGGGATCTATTTAGGTAACGCTAGCTTGGTCGGACCAAACAAGAGTTGGTAGTTCTAGAGCGCATTGACGATGCTGCTGAAGATGTTACCAATGGCAGGTCCCATAACCGCAAGAATGACAATTACAACAATCGCTACTAAAACAAGAATTAACGCATACTCAACGAGGCCTTGGCCTTTTTCCTTCGGTGCAAATAACATGATGTTTTCACCTCCCTTCCGTTCATAGAATGATTGATGGAGCACCTAAGCTATATTATATACATAGTTTATCATGATGCAATAGGTTTACCTTACAAGAACCCTTCTAAAATTCTAAGAATTGCAACCTAAATCGGAATATATTCGTAGATATCATGCAAGCCAGATCGGACAAACCTCGTTTTCTTGTTCGGATGATTGAATCTGGCTATAATAAATTACATACCTTGTAAAAATTAGTCCACGCTTCCCTAGGAGGAAAAATGAGCGACCTGTTCGATCGAGTTACCGGCGATCAAGATATTTTTAAAAAGCTTTTGGCGAAAATCCCCGGATTTGACGGCTATATCGAAAAACATAATCGGCGCATGTCCGATAAACTGCTGCGTGAAAAGGTGGCAGCCGAGTACGAGCTGTTGTGGGGACGCCTTTCAGCGTTGCAGCGCGACCTGATTGATCAGGGCGATTTGCTGCTGGTAGACGATCTGGAATCAGCAGCGATCAAGTTGCGTCAGTTCATCGATCGGATAAAGACAGCCTCCTACGGTTACACCGGCTTCTTCGACTCAATTAAGTTGAAAAAGGAAGACCTGGCTCGGGTATACGAGTATGATTTGGAACTTTTCAACCTGGCCGATACCGTTTCAGTGGCCATCGACAATGTTGAGGCTTCGCTTGGGACAGACGGCCTCCCGGCCGCATTGCGCAACGTCAAAAAAGTCACTCGCGATTGTGTGGAGGCTTTCGAGAAGCGCAGCGAAGTCATGATTAGCGGCGAGCCGCCTGCGGTTTAATCATCCCAATTGGGATAATTTGCTTGGAATTGGAGAAAAACAACCATGGCTAGAATTTTTGATGTAGTTGAATACCCCAGCGAGATGGCGGATGAGTTAGTTCACCGCTTTCCCGAACAGGGGATCATGGACCTGCGGTTAGGCTCCCAGGTGATTGTCCGTGAATCGCAGCGGGCTGTGTTTTTCCGCGACGGCCGCGCATTGGATTCTTTTGGACCGGGGCGGCATACCATTACCACTGCCAATATTCCCCTGCTGGTTGATCTCATCGGTAAGGTCTTCAATGACCGGACACCGTTCACGGCTGAGGTTTATTTCGTATCCATGCGCGAATTCGTTGACCGCAAATGGGGCACTCCCCAGCCGATCCTGGTCCGAAACCCGGGAATGGGTCTGGGTGTGGCACTGCTGCAAGGGTTTGGTACTTATTCCTTCCAAATAAAAGATGCCCAACAGTTCGTGACCCAGATTGTGGGTGCCCAAGGCATATACCGCATGTCGGAAATCGAAAACCGGCTGCGCACCATGCTGCTCTCCAAGCTGCAGGACCTGCTCGGTGAAACGGGTGCTTCCAAGTCTGTGGCGGAGCTTATAGGGCTGATTGAGGAGATTGGCGCTGGCGTGCGCGCCAAAGCCCAGGATGATTTTGCTGCCCTTGGCTTGCTGCTCAAATCCTTCTACATTGGCAGTCTCAAACCCTCCGATAAATCGGCTGAGGAACTGCGGGCCATGGGTATGCTCGATATGCAGACCTACACCCAGCTGCAAGCAGCCGATGCGATGCGCGACGCTGCGCAAAACCCAAGCGGTGGGGCTGGCTTGACGGCTGGGATTGGCGCTGGGATGGGACTCGGCAATGTCATTGGCCAGTCGTTGCAAGGCATGACTGGCGCTCAAGGCGCGGCAGCTGCCGGCGCCGCTGCTGGAGCAGCAGCAGGGTCAGCTGCGGCCATACCATCGGTAATGACCCCGGCTGAGGCAGCTCAAATTTTGAAGGTTTCAGAAGAGGATGTCGTGGCCGCCATTGCGGCGGGAGACCTCAAAGCCCGCAAGATTGGCACCGCTTTCCGCATCAGCAAAGAAGCCCTCGAAGCATTCCTCCAAGGCTAAGCGTTTAATTTTGTTCAGAGACCCGGCAGGTCAACCTGCCGGGTTTTTTTATCCATATTGTCAAGAATGTGCATGATATAATCAGCGGGTTGCGTGGATTGACTGCAAATTTTGACGGGGAGTGTCCATGAATCTTCACGAATACCAATCGAAACAAATTTTTGCAAAGTACGGCATCCCGGTCCCACGCGGACGGGTCGCTTCAAACTCGGATGAGGCCAAACAAATCGCCGAAGAGTTGGGCGGGCGGGTGGTCGTAAAATCGCAAGTTCTGGTTGGCGGTCGCGGCAAGGCTGGCGGTATCCGGCTGGCAAAATCAGCCGGGGAAGCACAGGAATTAGCCACCCGTATCCTCGGGATGGAAATTAAGGGGCTGCCCGTGCGCCGCGTGCTGGTTGACGAAGCGGTAAGCATCGAAAAAGAAATATATCTCGGCATCACCAATGACCGGGCATCGCGCAAACCGGTCATGATTGCCTCATCCGAAGGGGGAGTGGATATCGAGGAAGTCGCAGCCCGTACACCTGACCGGATCATCCGCCTCCACATTGATCCGCTGCTTGGGCTGCGGGAATACCAGGCGCGCGACGTTGCGGTGGCGATTGACCTGCCCAAAGAATACTGGCGCCAGTTTATGACCGTGGCAGAAGGGCTATGGCGGGTTTTTGTTGACAATGACGCCACCCTGGCCGAAATAAACCCGCTGGTGATCACCAAGGAGAAGCGCTTGATAGCCCTCGACGGCAAGATGGTGATCGACGACAATGCTTTATTCCGCCGGCCCGATCTCGCCGAAAAGCGCGATCTTGACGTGGAAGCACCGGAAGAAATCTCTGCCCGGAAATACGGCCTGTCCTACATCAAATTGGATGGTCAAATTGGCTGCATGGTAAATGGCGCCGGGTTGGCCATGGCAACCATGGATATTATCAAACTCTATGGTGGTCAACCGGCTAATTTTCTGGATATTGGCGGAGGGGCTGGAGCTGAAAAAGTTGCGGCAGCTTTCCGCATTATTTTATCGGACCCCAATGTGTGCGCGGTGCTGATCAACATTTTTGGCGGCATCACCCGCGGTGACGAGGTGGCGCGCGGCATTCTTACAGCCATCGAAGAGGTCAAACCCAAGGTGCCCATGGTGGTCCGGCTGGTCGGGACCAATGCAGAGGAAGGACGGCGTTTACTGGCGGATGCTGACATGATCACAGCAGAGACGTTGGCTGAAGCTGCCGAAAAATCCGTGGCGGCTGCCAAAGAAAGGTGCAACCAATGAGCATCCTGATCAATAAAAACACCAAAGTGATTGTCCAGGGGATCACTGGTAATGAGGGGCTGTTTCACACCGTCCAAATGGTTAATTACGGCACCGATGTGGTCGCGGGCGTGACGCCGGGGAAGGGCGGCGACTGGGTATTGGACGGAAAAGTCCCGGTTTTTGACACCGTCAAGCAGGGGGTCGAGGTTACCGGGGCAAATACTTCCGTCATTTTTGTCCCGGCACGATTCGCTCCGGATGCCATCTTCGAGGCCGCCGATGCTGGAATTTCACTGGTATTTTGCATCACCGAGGGCATCCCGGTGCAGGATATGATGCGCGTACGCGAATATCTCGATCATAAGGGTGTCCGCATGGTTGGCCCTAATTGCCCGGGAGCACTGACACCTGGCGAAGCCAAAGTTGGTATTATTCCTGGAAACATCGCCATCCCGGGATCGGTAGGGGTGGTTTCCCGCTCCGGGACGCTGACCTATGAGGTGCTTTACGCCTTGAAACAACACAATATGGGAGCCAGTACCTGCGTCGGCATTGGTGGTGACCCGGTTAACGGCACCAATTTTATCGATGTACTGGGCATGTTCGAAGCTGATCCACGCACCAACAGCGTGGTGCTGATTGGCGAAATAGGCGGCAGTGACGAAGAACGGGCAGCTGAATTTATTGCCCGCTATATGACCAAGCGCGTGGTGTCCTTTATTGCCGGTCAAACAGCTCCAGCAGGAAAACGCATGGGACATGCCGGCGCCATCATCGAGGGTGGAACTGGCACCGCTGCTGACAAAATCAAGGCATTAACCAATGCTGGCGTCCAGGTAGCCCGCCACCCGGAAGAAATTCCGGTCTTGTTAGGCGGATAATCTCCCCGAATTAAATCAAAAAAAGAGGCATAGAGGTTTCAATGCCTCTTTTTTTGATGAAGAACTAATTATGATTTGTGCGATTGAATGTAGCTTACAGCGTCCTGGACGCTTCTGATCTGGCGGGCGTCTTCGTCTGAAATTGCAACGTCAAACTTTTCACTCAAACCATCAATCAGGAAAAATTGATCCATCGAATCAGCCTTTAGATCTTCGATGAAACGAGTTTCAGGAGTTAATACTTCCCCATCGACTTTTAGAACTTCCACGATTACAGATTTAACCTGTTCGTACACATCACTCATGGTAAACCTCCGAGAGAATTCACTTTAACTTTTGTTAATTTTAGCTTGACACCCCGATCTGTCAAGCCTGCACCGTGTATTTTTGGTATACTGACACCATTCTAACACCACGTCTGGAATAAAGTTATGGATGATCCGCAAGCCCTGGGGAATCGCAAAACGGAACATATCCGCATCAATTTGGAGAATGATGTCCGATCGAGTTTAACTACCGGATTGGATCGGCTGCATTTTGTTAACCAGGCCCTACCGGAATTTGACCTTGCGGATGTGGATACCTCCCTGATCCTTTTTGGAAAAAAGTTAGCTGCGCCGCTGTTAATTTCATCGATGACGGGGGGAACGCCGGAAGCCGGGCGGATCAACCTGTGTCTGGCTGAGACCGCTCAGGAAAAATCCATCGCCCTCGGGCTCGGCTCACAGCGAACCGCGCTGGAAAACTCCGCTGCGGTTAAAAGTTTTCAGGTGCGCCGTGCAGCGCCGGATGTTTTGTTATTTGCCAACCTGGGAGCAGTTCAACTCAATTACGGCTACACAATTGACCATTGCCGGCGGGCTGTTGAGATGGTCGAAGCCGACGGTTTGTTTTTACACTTAAACGCACTCCAGGAAGCCCTGCAACCCGAGGGCGATACACGCTTTGGCGGTCTGTTGGCTAAAATCGAGCAGGTTTGTAAGGCACTGACTGTACCGGTGATTGTCAAAGAGGTCGGTTGGGGCATTTCTGGCGAGACCGCGCGGTTACTAGCGGCTGCCGGGGTTGCAGCGGTGGATGTAGCTGGAGCCGGCGGCACGTCATGGTCGCAGGTCGAGATGCACCGCATGAAGGACCCGCGCCGGGCAGCTATTGCAGCCGCTTTCCGAATCTGGGGGATTCCAACCGCTGAGGCTATCCGTCAGGTGCGCCAACTGGAACCAGACCTTCCCGTCTTCGCCTCGGGTGGGCTGCGGGACGGCATCGACGTCGCTAAGACGGTCGCGTTAGGAGCATCGTTGGCCGGGATCGCCGGTCCGTTCTTAAAAGCAGCTTCCCAATCGCAAGAGGCGGCTTTGGCTCTAGCGGAAGATATCATCACTGAGATGAAGATTGCGATGTTTGCCAGCGGAGCGGTGAATTTGGCTGCCTTGAAAAACACTTCATTGGTGGAAAATTAGGGCGCGCATGGATTTAAAAGGATTCCATTCCCGGATGCAGCCAGCAATCGATGCAGAATTGCGGGCGGTGGTGGGTTCGCCGAAGCTGACCGTGTTTACCGGCCTGCGCGAGATGCTTGCATACCAGCTGGGCTGGGAGGGGGATGGCAGCGGGGTTGAAGCACAAGGGAAAAGGATCCGGCCGCTGCTGGTCACATTGACCGCTGAAGCGGTGGGTGGCGAATGGCAAAAAGCGCTGCCAGCAGCCGCGGCCACTGAATTGCTGCATAATTTTTCATTGATCCACGATGATATCGAGGATGCCAGCTTGCTGCGGCGGGGACGGCCAACGCTATGGTCAAAATGGGGGATTGCACTGGCGATTAATGCCGGGGACGCTATGTACGCCCTGGCGTTCGAGGCCATCCATCGGCTGGAACAAACCATTGGCGCAGAAGCAGTATTTAAGGCAGGCAGTGTATTGACGGATACCTGTCTCCAGCTGACGGGCGGGCAGCACCTGGATATTTCTTATGAAGATTCTCGGGATATCCCGCTGGAGTCCTACTGGCCGATGGTCACTGGCAAGACAGCTGCGCTCCTGTCTGCATGTGTACAGCTGGGTGCCATCTGCGGCGGGGCTGATTCATCGACATCGGAGCTTTTACACCGGTTTGGTTATTCACTCGGGCTCTGTTTTCAAATTCAGGATGACTGGCTGGGAATCTGGGGGGATGAAGCCGAAACTGGAAAATCCAAAGCCAGCGATCTGGTTGCAGGTAAAAAATCGCTGCCGATCTTGTATGGACTGAAACAAGGTGGGGCATTTTCCCGCGAATGGCTGAGCCGTTCGCTGGGCACGTTCGATACTGATCATCTGGCGGAGCTGCTGGTCGAGGACGGTGCCAGGGAATACACTGAATCCCAGGCAAAGCAATACATCCAAGAGGCCATGAGCGCACTTGAGCAGGCTGGTTTGACCAATGACGCCGGTCAAGCGCTGCAGGAGCTGGCAACCAGCCTGTTGAACCGCCGCTTTTAAGTTATGATTTGTGCAGGAGGAAGAATGGCGAACAAACCGATACCCTCTGAACCCAAAAAAGATTCATTCGAACGGGAGATCCTGCTGGATGATCCGGCAGTTTACCAGGCTGCTGATCTGTTGACCGATGGCGGCATCGATACCGAGACGATTCGCACCAGCGTTCAACAAATGTTGAGTGCATTTGGTGAAAATCCTGCACGGGATGGGCTTAAACGCACTCCAGACAGAGTAGCTCGCATGTACGACGAACTATTAGCCGGATACCGCACCGACCCGGTTGCACTGGTCAATGACGCTCTGTTCGAAGTGGAGTATGATGAAATGGTCATTGTGCGGGATATCGAGTTTTACTCGTTGTGCGAGCACCACATGCTGCCTTTCCTCGGGCGTGCCCACGTGGCTTACATGCCCCACGGACGGGTGATCGGACTGTCGAAGATTCCCCGGGTGGTGGATATGTTCTCGCGCCGCTTGCAGGTGCAGGAACGATTGACTCGCCAGATCGCTGATTTCCTAATGGAAGTCCTGCACCCGCGCGGTGTGGCTGTCGTGGTGGAGGCCATTCATTTATGCTCCATGATCCGCGGAGTCAAAAAACATGACACGCGTATGACCACATCCAGCATGCAGGGCGCTTTCCGCAACAACATGGCGACCCGCATGGAATTCCTGGACAACATCTCGCGCGGTTCCGAGCAGCTGCACTTCTAATCGCCCTTTTATTTATTGTCATGCTGAGCAAGGCGAAGCATCTCCTACCAGCCCTTCAGATCCTTCACTTCGCAAGAACTGCTCGTTCAGGATGACATCCCGCGCAAGAACCGCTCGTTCAG
>CALMGN010000067.1 GCA_937863605.1 uncultured Anaerolineaceae bacterium | reverse complement strand
TAAGGCAGCGGGAGGGTGAATTCAGCGGTGGTCATGGCAAGGTTTGATTCTACCACGACGGACCAGATTTCATTCTTCTCCCTTAGCTAGACGTGGAGGTCAGCTATTCCTCTCCCCCAAATGGGGGAGAGGAATTTTGTTATCAGAATTTACGGCAAACTACCGATAACGTCGAAGGTGCGCAGGATTTCATCGAACGCTGCGGCATCGGCATCGGTCATCATTTGGACCAAAACCGTGATCAATAATGAAGTCGAATTGGTTGGTTTGGCCGATAGGACGACCAGGGTATTCTGTGAACCAGCGCAGTTGGTATACAGATCGTATGCACCCTTGTAAGCCGAATCCTCGTAATCGTAACGCCCTTCCAGTTTGCAATCCTGACGGAATGAGTCGCGGTACACATCCAGCAATTGGATATATCCGCCCAGTTGGGCAATATCATCGGTCGCGCCAAAGAAAACCCCGGGTTCGAAGTAGGTATCGGTGAAATTTTGAATGCTGGCAGCCGCGGTGATGGATGCGCCGATGATGTCACCACCATCGATCCACGGCGAGCCGTCCACCTCCGCCCAAATGGACGGGATCGACACCTGGATTGCGCCATAATTGTCCTGGACCAGCACGAATTCGTCATAGCTGCCGGTACTGGACGATTGAACGTCACCCTGCAGCTCGGTGGCGAAGGAGAAACTGGTCTCCAGTTTGCGGCCGTTCAACTGACCTTCCAGATATTCCTGGGTGTCAAAACGCAGCACTTCCACCGCCAGGGTGTCGGTAGCATTGCGGGAGCGCAAAATGTCGCAGTAGTCTGCCATGCTGCCATCGGTCGCCAATACCAGGCCTTCCAGGCTGGTGAGGATGTCGCCGCCTTTAATGCCGGTTTTGTCGGCAGGTGAACCCGATTTGACCGAGGAAACCCAGATGCCGGAGAGCGAGCCGTCTTCAGCCAGGACTGCCTGACCGTTGATGCCGATCGATTCATAATCCTTGCCTTCGCGCATGGCACTGACCACGCTAACAGCGTCCCGGCCGTTGATGGCAAAGTTCTGGTCGGTGACATCCACACCAGCGTAGTTGATGCCGATCACCTGGCCGTTGGCCGTGACCAGCGGTCCGCCGGAGTTGCCGCCGCGGATGCGCGCGTCATGCTCGAGGACGCCGTCCACCGAAGCCCACGAGGTCTCGCCGTCAGCATTGGCTTTCGAGATGATGCCTTTGGTCAGGGTATATTCCGGGTCGCCCAGCGGGAATCCGGCGGCGTAAACTTCCAGACCGGGGTTGATCTCGCCCTGGAACCACTCGACATAGGGATAGCCGTCGCCTTCAAGGTCAACGACTGCCAGGTCCCAGCATTCCGAAACGCCCAGGATGCGGGCATTGCGCGGTTTGGTCTCGCCGCCCACCCACACTTTGATCAGTGCAGCGCCGGTGACCACATGGTTGTTGGTGACGGCGATACCCGACGGGTCGATGATGAAGCCCGAGCCGCGGCCGGCAGCGTTGTAAACCGTGCCCATTTGCGGGTCGGTGAAGGTGCCTTGCGCCTCGATCTGGATGGTGGCTTTTTTCACGTTTTCCAGGGAGCCAACCAGGCCGGCCGGTTTGGTTGGTTCGGGAACGGGGGTGGGAGCATCGGTTGGCGCCGGGGTGGGGGCAGGCGTCACGACTGCTTTGGGCGTGCAGGCTGAAAGAATCAGCCCAACAATGAGTACAGCATACAAAAAGGGCATTCGTTTCATGGGGGCTACCTCGGGGGGAATAGGGATTAACGGAAAACCGGCTGCTGATGAGGGCTTAAAAACAACGTCAATACGCAGGCCGGTTTTCGCTAATGTGTATCTATTATAGCGGAGTAGTCCAGAATTGTGTGAGGGAAATAGACGGGTATTTTGGTCAGGAAATTGCGGGAAACACAATCGGTGGTTCGATAAATTGTAAAGGCGGATCACCTGGCAAGGATTGCCGTAACAAACTAAACCCGCCCAGGTTGGTGGAGTCCACTGGGCGGGTCGGATGGCATGCAGAGTAAGGTCAGCGCAGGATCAGCGGCAGGTAAATGTTTGAACCATAAATGTAATTCTGATTGATGAAGATGCGTGGATAGGTCTGGGGGAATGTGGTGACCACAAACCGATTCCCCGCATCATCGATCGACCAGGCATACAGTTGGAATTCGCCATAAGGGAATTCCGAGTTGTTAATTGTGCGAGT
>CALMGN010000066.1 GCA_937863605.1 uncultured Anaerolineaceae bacterium | reverse complement strand
GCCTTCACGGAATCAGCAGATGAGAACCTTCAGTTCTATATCTATTTATTTTCCATCAGGCGCGGGATCGTCGCCGAGCCCACCGGTAAAACAGCCAGACGAGCTTTTGGGCCGTGCACCTGTAAGATTGCATCTACGCCCGATTGGAGCGAGTCGACTGGGTGGATCCCGATCGCTTCCAACTCGGGCCTAGTAATGCCGGGCATATAACCATATAACTGTTTTTCAGCGCGGATGAGCGTCAGGAAATAGCCAAGGACATTGTATGTCACCTTGCCGTTGCGTCTGGCGATGTTGCGCAAGAAATCGTCGGGTTGTTGGTCTGGGGCTGCCAGCAACCGATAAAAGGTTTCGCTACCGATCCCGTCCGGGCAGGGCGCCACGACAAGAATACTCCCCCCGGGACGCACCATGACATCCGCATATTCAATGGCGCGGATGGCTTGATAATAGTCTACATCGTAGGGATAGGCTGAGACAATGGCGATATCAACCAGGCCGGGACATTCCACTTCATACACCTGTTTAGCCAGGGAAACTCCGGCGAAATGGATATCTGCCGGCGCTCCAGCGAAGACGCGCCCAATTTGATCATCCTGGCAGAGCACCACGTTGATGAATTGGTCCACCCGGACCATTTCGCCGGCCTCATTAATATCCTGCCTGCACGGCAGATCGACGCTGCCATAATGCCGGAAACTTAGAACGGCCAGAGAATGATTGTTATCAATTGTTTCCAAGGCGGCAACACCGGGCACAATCAGTTTCCATCCACCCGCATAACCGGCATAATCACTCGGGTCAATATGACCGATCCCAAAAATGCGGTCGTTTTCCACCAGCAGGTGGTTTACCCACACCGGAGTTCCGCGGCTGGTCAAGCCCAGAAATACCTGACTGCTTTGGTCAGTGCAATCATGTTGTTCGGTTCGGTAGCGGCCGTACAGTTCTTCGCCCAACTTCTCGCGAAGTTCGCTCTCACTGCAAGGGCGGTGGGTGCCGGTCGAAACCAGCAGGGTGATATCTTCGTCGCGCACCTGGCGGGATTTTAAGCGTTCGAGCAGATGGGGCAGGATCAACGGAACCGGCGTGGCTCGGGTGTAATCATCCACCAGGATCAGGACTTTTTCTCCGGTGGATACGATCTGTTCGACTCGCTGCGTGCCAAGAGGATTGTCCAGAGCTCGTTCGATTTCCTGGTGAGGATTCGAACAGGCCTCTATGGCGGCTGGCCAGAGCACGCTGACCAGATTTTCGTCAGGCACGTTGAATGAAATATATTTTTTCCCGTATGGAAGAGAAATGCCGGTCGCCATACCTTTTTCTCCTGCGATAATCACCTAGAATATCAATTCGACCTGTTCCTAGATAGGATGGTAATTTTTCTTCCTGATCCAGGTAAAGACCGAGCCGATGAAGACCGTGATACTGTCCACAATTCGCCAGTAAGGGGATGCCTTAAAAATAATCTTTAGTCAAGAATTATTAACCTGACATTTGCTTCAGGTTTTGGCCTTATCCTACAAATTAAGCTTTATTCCTCATCCCGTATCAACGGCATTGTGATACAGGTGGGCCCTCCTCCTCCCTTCGTGAACTCACTCATATCTAATTCGATGACAGTAATGCCCCGTTTTCGCAATTCGCCAGTTACATAAGGATTACCGGCGGGCATAATCAGTTTTCCAGGTTCTAATACCAGGAAGTTGGATGGGCACCCATTTACCTCCTCCTCCGGGATTTCGATAAGGTCGAAATCTTTCTGGTGAAGAAGATAATCAATAAATTCATACCCCACGCCTGACGGGTAAATTACCCCAACCTTAGGCGCTGCTACACCAAAGACCATATCCAGGTGGAATGCCCCACCTCCACTGCCTGTTTGGGCTTTACGTGTATTAAGAGGGCCTGGTAAATGGACAATGTGAGTGTCTTCTACACCAAATTCGCGGACAATCGAAGCCACTTGTTGGACTCCCGCTAAATTTGAACGTTGACTTATTGCCAAAGGAAGACTTTTCTTGTCCAACCAAACTGCGTTGCTACTTTCAAAGAAACCCATCCCATGCACCGTGTATACGATCGGACAGCCTAAACCGCCGATGGTTTTTGATTGATAATATTCCAGGCCTCGCTTATAACCAGGGACGCAACGGCAAATAATTGCACCCCCTTTGACCATCAGGGTTTCATGAGTGTATGTTGCGCTACGAAGTGGAATACCGTACGTCCCAAGAATTGGCTGTGCAGCATTTAGCGAAATGGTTTCAACACCATTTTCGTTTAAAACCCGGACAAACTCATCATGCTGCGCTTGCATCTTTTGTAGGTTAATTGAACCTGAAGGTAAGTTTAGATAATCGGGATCCTCTTCTCCAAAAGCAGCTTCTGTTCCTGGACGATGCACAATAACCGCGCGTAGCCTGGCATAACTCGATTGACCGCCCCAACTAGAATGCCAGGTCTTCTCGAATTCCTCCGTATAGTTACTATCAAAATAACTTAAAGGAGGTTTCCCTGGCCGGTAAAGAGGAATTTGTCTGAGTAAATTTGCGTAAGTCTGTTCCATGTCAACTCCTTTTTGGAGGTTTTTTCAAATCCTTTGTGAAGAATAAAGTTGGGTTGAGCTAGGAGGAGGAGTGTTAACCTCACCTTCCGCATTGATGGAAGGTGGTGCAAACGTATCGTTCCAGTTACTCATAGAAAGAAAATGTCAGACACATTGCAGCGTTCTCTATCCTAAACTCGCATGGATCTAAAGGCCCAGGTAGAATTTCTTAATATGGTCACTGGATGACAAATAAGCTGCTGTGCCTTCCATTGCGATTTGACCATTCTCGATGACATAGCCGCGATCAGCCAATTCCAGGGCATAGCCAGTGTTTTGTTCAACCAGGAGTACGGTTAATCCGATGCGTTTCAGGGCGTGAATTTTTTCATAGATTTCATCTACGAGCTTGGGGGCAACCCCCAGCGAAGGTTCGTCGAGCATGATCAGCTTGGGTCGCGAGACTAGCCCGCGCCCAATCGCCAGCATCTGGCGTTCGCCGCCGCTCAATGTGCGGGCAAATTGAGCGCTACGATTTTTCAAAATCGGAAACAAAGCGTAAATCTCCTCGAGAATCCCTGATTTGAGGATGCCTGGGTTGCTGTATGCGCCCATCATCAGGTTTTCGAGGACAGTCATATTCGGAAAGACACGCCCGCCTTCCGGGACGTATGCAAGGCCGCGCCGCACTACCAGATCCGGAGAAAGACAGAAGATATTGTCGTTCTCGAATTTAGCCTCTCCCGATTGCGCCCGTACCAACCCGGAGATTGTTTTAAGCAGCGTGCTTTTTCCGGCTCCATTTGGGCCAATAATTGCGACCATTTCATCTTGATCGACATGGAAGGTCACGTTCCGCAAGACCGACACTTTTCCATAACCCGAATTCAGATTATTGATTTCTAGCATGGACGGCTCGCTTTCCAAGGTAGGCTTCGATGACTCTCACATTATTGCTGATCTGATTGGGAGTACCGGATGCGATAATTTCGCCGGAATCCAGTACGACAATCTGCTGGCACAATCCCATTACCATTTGCATAACGTGCTCGACCACACAGAAAGTGATCTGACTTTCCTGGTTCAGCTTTTTGATCAAATCCATGAATGCTGCTAGCTCGGTGGCATTCAATCCAGCTCCCGCTTCGTCTAGCAAAAGCATCTCTGGTTCGGTTGCCAACGCCCGCGCCAGTTCGACTTTGCGCAAGGAAGCCAGACCTAAATCTTCGCAGACGCGCTTGCGAATATCGACTAAATCGCAGACTTTGATCACCTGCTCTACCTTATCCTGCACATTATTTTCATTGAAGCGATTGTATGCGCCAACACGGACGGTATCTTCGACGGTCATATGAGTAAATGCGCGGGTTACCTGGAAGGTTCGCGACATTCCCAGCCTGCATATTCGATGCGGCAGCCAGTTGGTGATATTCATTCCCTTGAAGAAGATCGTGCCTTCTTCAGGTCTATATAAGCCGGAGATCGCGTTGAAAAGGGTCGTTTTCCCGGCGCCGTTTGGCCCGATTAACCCAACGATCTCGCCGCGGTTCACCTTGAAACTGGCACGATTCACAGCGACCAGGTTGCCGAAATTCTTTGTGAGATTAGTTACTTTTAATATCGGCTCTACGTCCACGAGTTAACTCCACAAAATAGGTTTTAGCTTTCTTCATCCCAAGCTCGACAAGCGCCGCGATCCCGCGCGGTTGATATAACGCAACCAGGATTAGTATGATCGCATAGACTGCCAGGTATAGCCCGGCCAACTGACTGCCCAGGCTGGCACGTAAGAACTCGCGAAAGCTGACCATGACTATAGCTGCCATCGCCGGTCCATAAATGAATCCCATTCCGCCCACGATCCCCAGGATCGTAATTTCCATGCTCATTGAGGTGTCAAAGAATGCGGGATGAATGTAACCGTAGATACTGGCAAATATACCCCCGACCACACCGCAGATAAAAGCATAAATAGCCAGCGCTTTGAGCTTGGACGACTGGGAGTTAACTCCTAGTACCTCCACCGCGTCTTCATCTTCACCCAGCGCCAGGAGGGAATACCCGAGTTTTGAGTAGCGGATCCAATGGTTGACCAGCAGGACAACCACCAGAATGACCAGCATGATGTAGTAATACGGCAGGTAATTGTTAAAACGCAAGCTGTACCACGGTGAGGTTCCAGTGGGCAAATATTTTTCGGTGGGTCCGCCCACCTCGTTCCACATCATAAATAGCGATTGCATCACAACAACCAATGCAGAAGAAGAAAGGGCATACCACAGTTCTTTGACTTTGAAGCCGAATAAAGGGAACCCGATCAACATTGCCAGGGCGGTCGCAACCAAACCTCCGAGGAACATTCCCACCCAGGGGGTGATGTTCCAGCGGATCAACAGGGTACCGGTAGTAAAGGCGCCGAGTCCCAGGTAGGCTGCCGCCGCCAGATCGAGCTGGCCAGCCATGCCGCCAATGATATTCCAAGCGCTTGCCAGGATGGCATATAAGAGCACCGTGGTCATCAGCAACATCACGTATTGGCTTGTATTGAAAATCAGTGGGATAGCCAGCGCGATCCCAATCCCGATCAGGATGAAAATATTCCGCGGATTAAATAAATTTTTGAATTTCACTAGCGCCTCCCAAAGAGCCCTCTGGGCCGGAGCCAGAGTACTAGAATGAAGATTGCATAGACGCCCAATAACCGGCTGCGAGGATCAAAGAAGGATACCGTCAGCGATTCAACGACCCCGACGATGATGCCGGCCACAATTAATCCAGGGAGTGAGCCCAAGCCTGCCAGCGCCAGAACGCACCAGCTCAACAGCCCAAAACGTATACCGCCAACCGGGTCGGTTTGCTGAAAACTCATCACCAAACCG
>CALMGN010000065.1 GCA_937863605.1 uncultured Anaerolineaceae bacterium | reverse complement strand
AGGGGGTGACCGACAGGTCGCCCCCTACGGTTGATAATTGGAGAAAATGGTTTATGATTGCATGGACATCATTAAAACTGGTGCCAGGCTGACCAACTGCCTGAGATTAAACCAGCCAGAGGAAGCATGACTGAAATCCGTACGAACATCCAGGAAACCAACCTGCGCGAAACCGTTGAAATCGTCCTGCCGGATGGGCGCGTTTTCAGCGGGCTGCGCAACACCCCTGTAGGCGAATTTTTACAATTGCTGCCTGATTGGAGCGAGCCCCAGGTGGTTGGTGCGATTGTCAATGGAGAGTTGCGTGAACTGACCTTCAAAATCGTCATGGATTCGAAGGTTATGCCGATCGACATGAGCAGTGCAGACGGTGCGCGCATCTACCGCCGCTCGATAACTTTTTTGCTCGAAGCGGCCTTCGAGGAACTATTCCCGCAAGCCTCCATGGCGATTGATCATTCAGTCTCGTCGGGGGGATATTACTGCACCGTCACCGGCTTTAATCCGTTGACACAGGAAATCCTGGACCAATTGGCTAATAAAATGCGCAGCATGGTTGAAGCTGACCATCCCTTTGAGCGTCGAATTGTCCCCAAAGCGGAGGCAATCGAAGTATTCACCCAAAAGGGCTATGATGATAAAGTCCGGCTGTTAAAATACCGCCAGAAAGACACCCTGGTCTTATATTCCCTCGGAGATCACCAGGATTACCTCCACGGATACATGGTTCCGAGCACCGGCTATCTGAAACGGTTTGGGTTGAAGCTGCTGGGTGACGGCTTTGTCATCATTTATCCACGACGGCACATGCCTGGCGACTTATTGCCCATGCCGGACTACCCTAAACTGCTGCGCACTTTCCGGCAATACGGCAACTGGCTCACGCGGCTGGGGATTGAAAATGTGGGCGCCTTGAACGACGCTATCAGCGGTGGCCGCATACGCGAGATCATTCTGGTATCCGAAGCACTGCATGAACTCAAAATTGCTGAAATCGCCCGGCAGATTGCTGATCGATCGAACGCTGCGCGCATCGTTTTAATTGCCGGACCTTCCTCGTCCGGAAAAACCACCTTTTCAAAGCGCCTATCGGTCCAACTGCTGGCACAGGGATGTTCCCCATTCCCGGTGGAGCTGGATAATTACTTCGTTGACCGCGAGAAGACGCCCCGTGATGAAAATGGCGTGCTGGATTATGAAACCTTGAAAGCATTGGACATTGAGAGGTTAGGGCGCGATTTGCTCGCACTCATTGCCGGGGCTGAGGTACAGTTGCCGCGCTATGACTTCAAGACTGGCATGAGCAACCCTGGCGAGGTGGTCAAGTTAGCAAAAGACCAGATCATTTTGCTTGAAGGGATTCACGGGTTGAACCCGGGACTGCTGCCAAATGTTCCACAAAAGACTACTTTCCGGTTATATGTATCCTGTCTCACACAACTGAATCTTGATCGGCACAACCGCATCTCGACCACGGATACCCGGCTGTTAAGGCGTATCGTCCGTGACCAGCGCGAACGCGGTTACTCGGCATTGGATACAATTGGACGCTGGGAATTAGTGCGGCGCGGTGAAAAACGCCATATTTTCCCATTCCAGGAAAATGCAGACGAGGTTTTTAACTCCGCTCTAGTGTATGAACTCTCCGCGCTCCGGGAGCGGGTTGAGCCGCTGCTGCGGCAAGTGCCGTTTGGCACCACTGAATTTATCGAAGCCAAGCGATTATTGGCTTTTTTGGAGTGGTTTCTGCCAATCGATGCCAGCTTGATCCCGGATAATTCCATCCTGCGAGAGTTCCTGGGGGATTCGATCTTGAAGGAATTTAAATTGTGGGACCATACGAACAATCACTAAGAAACAGGTGATAGACGCAAAACGGGACAGCTTGTGATAGCTGACCCGTTTTAATTTTAATGAAATGTTACTAAGCTAAATTAATTCTTGCACAGTTCTTCTTTGAGCATGTTGCCCAACCTGGAAATTCCTTCCACAATTGTTGCTGGTTTGCAATAGGAGAAATTCAACCGCATGGTGTTGGTACCGCCGCCATTGGGGTGGAAACTTTCGCCAGGTACGTAAGCGACCTTATTGCGCACGGCTGCCGGGAACATTATGGTTGTGTCGCAGGATTCTGGTACGCGCACCCACAGGAAAAGACCCCCCTTCGGGTGAGTCCAGGTCACACCCTCCGGCATGTGTTCCGCCAGTGAGTCTAGCATCACATCGCGGCGCTCACTGTAAACCTCGCATATGTGCTTCACATGCTGGTCGAGGAACCCATGGCGACTGACTTCATAGGCGACCACCTGGTTGAAGGTGGCAGTATGCAGGTCTGTGCCCTGTTTGGCAAGCGCCAGTTTTGATATGACTTCGTCCGGGGCGATGACCCATGCCAGGCGCAGACCAGGTGAAAGAATCTTCGAGAAGGTGCTAAAGTAAATTACATTGCCGGTATATTTACCATTTTGAACGTGCAATTGGGCATCGAGAACGTTCACGCTCGGGATATGTTCACCTTCGTAGCGTAATTGCCCATACGGATCATCTTCAACCAGTGGAACCCCATAGCGGTCCGCCATTTCGACCAGTTTCACCCGGCGTTCCATCGACATGGTGACACCCATCGGATTCTGGAAATTGGGCAGCGCGTAAATGAATTTGGGTCCGGTGCGAAGTGCTTGTTCGATATCTTCGGTCACCATCCCATCATCATCCGTGCTGACAGTAACGTATTCAGCACCGTATTGATTCCAGGCTTGCAGCGCACCCAGGTAGGTGGGGGACTCGACCAATAACCGATCACCGTGATTAATGAATATTTTTCCGATCAGATCAAGCGCTTGCTGCGACCCGGAGGTGATGAGAATATTGTTTGGGCGAATTTGAACACCGGAACGACTGGCATGGCGGGCGATCATTTCCCGTAACGGAAGGTAACCTTCCGTGGACCCGTACTGCAGCGCCAGGGCGGATTGGTCTTTGAGTACCCGGTTGCATGCCTCGCGAATTTCTTCGGAAGGAAATACTTCGGGGGCTGGCAGACCGCCTGCAAATGAGATGATTTCCGGATCTTCCGTGATTTTGAGCAATTCACGGATCGCAGAAGCCTTCATTCGTTGGGTGCGCTGAGCGTAGCGGTGATCCCAGGGGGTTTGCATATGATTTCGATCTCCTTTTCAAATTCTGCATCAGAACAGGTTGAACGAGGGGCGGGCTGGTAAGACCCATTTGAGTTCGTTCCATCTTCTATTTTACTGAATTTTTCTCTCCATTCTTGATCAGTTATATTGGACTGCGCATAAGCGCTGTAGGACTACAGTTAGAGAAACATCAGGTGTGCTGGATGACCCGGCACACCTGATGATCTTCGTTATTTCGGGAAGCGGCTAATAATAACAGCCGCTGTCGGTAGGGTTATCCGGTCCCCAACGATGAGTTCTGCCGGAGCTTTGCCGGCGGATTTTGGCGCTCCCTGGTAGACAAAGAACTGAGTGCCTTCCGCAGCGACCTTCAAGTCCACAAACGCCTGGCCGGTCAGGAACCCTTCGGAGTCAATTGCACAGCTGGTGACCACGCCAACGGTCTTGCCCTTGCGGTCGATGATTGGATCGGCATTGTGGGCCATGCGTACACCTTTTTCGGTGAAGCGGAAGCGAATCACTTCAGCGGTGCGAGCGGATTCACGCGCCAGGTAGGCCGTACGGCCAATGAACCACGGCTTGTAGGTCTTGACGAAGCTGCCAAAACCGGCTTCAGCGACGCCCAGGTTCATTTCACCGCCCATTTCATGTCCATAAAGCGGAAGGCCAGCTTCGGTACGCAGCGAGTCACGCGCTCCCAGCCCGCACGGTTTTAGGCCGAGCGGTTCGCCGGCTTTTGTCAAGGCGTTCCACAGTTCAACGGCTTTGTCAGGGTGGACGAACAGCTCGAAGGCCATTTTCTCGCCGGTGTAACCGGTGCGCGAGACCACCAGGTCAATGCCGCCGACCACAGCCTCGCACAAATCAGTGCGTTTGAGCGCCATAATATTGCGGCGGGTAGGGGCGTCCACGCCTAGCGCGAGCAGGATATCACGCGATTTTGGTCCCTGCAGGGCGATATCCACCCGCATGTCCGCTCCTGCTTTCGGGTCGCGCAGGTTGCGCAGGACTACGTTGCGGCCGAACGCGCGGGAAGCCGGATGTTCGTGGTCAATTTTGACTTTGCCTTCACGCACAGCATTCAACCAGGCCCAGTCTTTATCGTCATTGGAGGCGTTGACCACCACCAGATATTTTTCGAGTCCGCGGCGGTAAACCAGCAGGTCATCGATCACGCTGGCGTCAGGGGTCAGGAAATGGGTGTAGCACGATTCGCCGATTTCGAGCGCGGCAATATCATTGCCGCAGACGCTGTCCAGGAAAACAACTGCATCCGCGCCTTCGGCTTGATACACGCCCATGTGCGCAACATCGAACAACCCGGCAGCCTGACGGCAAGCCAGATGTTCCTCAACCACCGAGGTGTACCAGACTGGCATTTCCCAGCCAGCGAAGGGGATAATTTTAGCGCCCAGGCCTTTGTGTGTGTCGTAAAGTGGCGTGCGCCGGAGTTCAACTTCTTTTTCTTCCCAGACAAAATCGGGCAGTGAAACACCTTCTTTGACGGCTGTTCCAATGGCGAAGGGTTTGGCTGCACCTGTGCCCGATCCGGCCGCATCGGTCACCGGCGCTTGGTCGGATTCGACCACATAGATCGGGCCAGGGGTGCGGCGCAATAAATCAGAGTCAAAATACACGTACCCGTCTGACATCTCTCGCAGCCAGGTGGCTGCCAGGCCGGATTTGTCTCCGGGCAGACTGAACTGGAATTTGTAGGCGTCCAGGCAGGTGACCACGCCCTGGACGGTCTCTTTAGGCGTGTGCAGTAATGTCTTCTGGCTTTCTCCGACAGCCAGCAATTCAACATCGCTTGAGAAAACGGTGTTCATGAAATTGCGAATGCCGTGGCCGGAAAGTTCATAGGCAGCCCAACCACCCTTTGATGCTGGTTTATCATCGATGAAGAAGTAATGCGGGTAACCCGATTTGTGGGTGGAGTCGCCGTCATATCCGGCAGCTTCAGCCAGCTTGCGGGTACGCAGCTTGGCGTCTTCCAGTACCTCGAAATCGACCTTAGCACGGATGGCATCGCCCTTTTTGGTTTCCAGCGAGTAAGGCGTGGTGGCGTGCAGAACGTCTGCAATGATGTCGGCCAGTTCTACCATCTCTTTCTCGCCCAGACCGCGCTGGGTGATCCAGGGGGTGCCGTAGCGGATACCGCTTGAAGCCATAGCGGTCTTGTCACCCGGGATGGTGTTGCGATTGAGCACGATTCCGGCGATATCCAGGATACGGGCAGCCATGTCACCGGAGAGCGGAGTGCCGTCCGGGCCGACGATGGATTTGCA
>CALMGN010000064.1 GCA_937863605.1 uncultured Anaerolineaceae bacterium | reverse complement strand
GACAGTAATACTATACCACACAATTGGCAATTAAGGGGGAAAAATAAATATTGGTATCATTATCGAAATGGATGGCACAGGGACAATCCATAAGCTGATCGTTTTTCCATCATACGCGCCGCAAGTAGGATGTGGTTTGAGATGGTACCTGCTTGAATGACGCTTCTCTGTAAATATCATCGAGACGTTATATTTTTGAGATGCTTCAGGCTACGAGAAAGTCTTCAGCTTGACAATATATTCGAAAGGCTCTCCCGTGGCTCATGACTCCATACCAGGCTACAAAATCACCGCGACGGTGACCGAGATCAAAGGCTTTTGCCACGCCGGCATGCAGGTCGGCGACACTTTCCCCATTAGCTGCCACGACACTGCCGGGCTGTGCGGTTTGTTCTATTACACCATTTTCCCGGACCTGCAGACCTTCGAGTTTGGCGGCAGGCTGCCCTGGTGGGACGATCAAGTGATTCACGCGGGCTGCCCGGATTCTGCCAACCAGGTGGTACTGCGGCTGGAACGGTCAAAACATGGGGAAAAACAGCGCGGCGGTGAAACCGTCCGCAGCAAATAATATTGTAAAATAAATTATGACTGAGACTGAGTACCCCGGGCGCGTAAAACGCGCCCTGTTCCAACACCACCCGTCAGCTTTTTTACTTGCAGCGCAAGCCCTGCTGCTAATCCTTTATGTTGTGTTCGACGAAATTCACAGCGGGAGGGCGCTGATCAGCGCGCTGGGCGTGGTGGTGCTGATGCTGGTGGTCTGGGTAGTAACCCACAGCCCGGCAGTCAACTGGGTAGCCTGGGTGCTGGCGGTGCCAGCCTTTCTGTTGTCAATGATTTCGGCACTGACGCCAAACGCGACCTTGCTAGCCTGGTCGGCGCTGCTTGAAGGGATTTTATATTTTTACGCAGCGGGCAGCATGATCGCTTATATGATGGAAGATACGCTGGTGACGGTGGACGAATTGTTCGCTGCCGGAGCGACCTTTACATTGCTGGCATGGGGTTTTGCCTACCTCTTTATGGTGGTGCAAATCTGGTCGCCGGGCAGCTTCGTTAGCCAGCTCAACTCCGGTCAGCCGCTTACTTTTTTGGAATTCTTATCCCTGAGCTTCACCAACCTCTCCGCTACCGGGTTGAGCGACGTACTGCCGGCAGCCAAAATGGCGCGGGTGCTGGTGATGCTGGCACAGTTCACCGGGGTCGGCTATGTAGCAGTGGTGGTCTCGCGACTTATCGGGCTGACCATCCAGCGGACCGGACGCAAACGCGGCTAAAGCTCACCGGTTGGCAGTTGATTTAATATTTCGTTGGCGAAACACGGGTGACCTCTGGCTGTTGGTTTGCTTTCGCCCAGGCTATAGATCGGATTCGGCCTGGATTTCTTTGCATTCACTTTGGGAAACCGTCAGACCTCAACAATTTGCCATCCATCATCCCATTAATAAAGTTGATTCTAAAATTAGTTCTCAAAATACCTTGTAATCTGTCCGGGAATTCTCTATGATAGCCATATCGCTGATATAGGTTATTCATCTGGAGGGTAACA
>CALMGN010000063.1 GCA_937863605.1 uncultured Anaerolineaceae bacterium | reverse complement strand
GGTAAGCCGCTGCCTGAACGCCTGGAAGGGTTGCAAAGCAGCCTGGCCAATAAAAAGTCACTGGTTGTGGTCGATAACCTGGAGACCATCGAAGAGCACCAGGCGCTCGTGCCGGCGCTGGCAAAAATGGCCGGCGCCAGCCGGTTCTTAATCACCACCCGACAGACGCTGAGAGGTTTTTCCTTCGTTCACACCATTCCCCTGAATGAATTAAGTTCAGATGGGGCCTACAACTTGATGAGCGCCGAGCTCATCCGCCGTGGTCGCACAGTGCGGGCTACCGCTCAGGATTTTGCTGAGCTCTATCAGGTGGTCGGCGGGATTCCGCTGGCGATCAAACTGGCGGCGGCTCAACTTTCACTCCGTCCGCTAAAACACATTGTGCAGAGTATCCGTCAGGCCAGCATGGGCACCGATAAGCTATACCAGTATTTGTACTGGCAGACCTGGCAAGCCTTGCATGACCCGGCACGGTTGCTGCTGCTCTCATTTTTATCCGCCGACCCCGAGGGCGAAGATATCGACTTCCTGCGCTCGATGAGCAGTGAAACGGATGAGCAGTTTTATGAAGCCCTGCGCGAACTGGACCAGTTCTCGCTGCTCGAGGTCAGTGGCGACGCTGCCCGCCCGCTCTACCGCCTGCACCGTCTGACGGTGACTTTTCTGCAAACGGACATTCTAAACCGCTGGCAGGGCGGTCTCACCCATGCTGCCAACCCCTGAGCAACGCGCCGACACCGAACAGCGCTGGATCCATGAACATGTCCGCCAGTTGAATTGGAAGCTGGAGCGGACGATCGATTTGATTGGCAGTTCCGTTCCGTCGGACTTGCGCTTGCACGGGCGCAGCTATCTGGCACTGGTCAACGAATCACAGCGCTATCCACAATTAACCTCGACCGTATTGGAGATGATTGCCCGGCTGCACCCGCTGCCGGTCCGCTGGGGATGGGGAAATTCATGGGAAGCCCAGCTGCGTTTTGCGCTGGAACACTCACCCGCGGAAAATATCCCTCTGCAGGCCGAATACCGGTGCGGTCTGGCGGATGTCTACCTGCCTGTTGGGCGGTTTGACGATGCCGTACACCAGGCGAAAATTGTGTTGGCGATGCCTGGTGTGCCTGTTGTGCAAGCAGCCCGCGCCGCAAGGACATTGTTCACCTGCTTTCGCTCCACCGGCCGCCATGCCCTGGCCGATGAGGTGATGGATGAGACCCGGGATCAATTTTTGGGCAGCCAGTCCGCCGAACAGGTGACTTCTGAAATGGCGCAGGCCTGGCTGATTTTCAATCAATCCCGGCTGGAGCAGCTTCGCGAGCAGGGGAAAATTGACGAGGGTCTGGCGCTGGTGGATCAAATGATCCAGCTCGACCGGCACGAGGGCAACCTAAATCCGCTTCTGACCGCAGACCTGGTCACCCATCGCTCGACCTTGCTGTGGAATCAGGCGCGTTATGCCGAATCAGTGTCGGATTTAATGAACGCAATCGATGCTTTTCAGCAGGGCGGCGACCCGTTCAATGCCGAATCACTCCAATCCAATCTGGGTCTGGTTTACTGGACGATGGGGGAATTGGACCTGGCGGAGCAAACCTTGACCCGCGCGATTCAGTACTACCGGAAAACTGCCGCGGATCAATTAATCACCTATGACCTTGGCAATTTGGGACTGACTTATTTTGCGCGTGGGAATTTGCCTGAAGCCTTGCAACTGACAGAAGAACACATCGCGCACGCCCGCAGGTTAAATTTCATCTCGGAAGCCAACCGCGGCCGCCGCAACCTTGGGACGATTCTGGTTTACCTGGGCCGTATCGAAGAATCGATTGCCGAATTGACTGCCGGGAATATATACTTCCAAAAACGCGGGTCGCGCTACGGCTACCAGTTGGATTTTCTCTGGTTGG
>CALMGN010000062.1 GCA_937863605.1 uncultured Anaerolineaceae bacterium | reverse complement strand
GTTTTGAAGTGAGGCGGAGAGGGTCGCGGTGGATGCACCCCGTAGCCGAACGTTTTGAAGTGAGGCGGAGAGGGCGGGATTCGAACCCGCGATACCTTGCGGTATACGCGCTTTCCAGGCGCGCGCGTTAGGCCAACTACGCTACCTCTCCAGTTGCACGGCTGCCTTGAACCGCCGGGCGTGCGGATTATACCATAACTGACCCGACGCGAGCAGATTTCTGCCTGACGCCCATGGGATGGTAGGGGCTGCTCGCGAGCAGCCCGGGATCTCAACGATCGGCGATGCCCTGTCGGTAGGGCTCGGGGAAAAATTTCTGGTGTATGGATATCGAAACCCCGTGCCGCTACGGTGCCAAAATTATCCCATTCATCGCCAATTCTCACTCAGACGTGGCACTAATCATCAGCTTCCCAGGGCTCGGCAATTCACGCCTTGACACGTGCCACGTGGTATGTGACAACGGTCCCCTTGATTTCTTGTCAATATCCCCACCTTCGATTATAATAACGGGCACTTCGGGCGGTTAGCTCAGTTGGTTAGAGCGCTGCGTTGACATCGCAGAGGTCGTAGGTTCGAGTCCTATACCGCCCACTATCTGCCAGCCTTTGCTGGCGGTTTTCGTTTTAATATTCGGTATTGAACTTGGTTATTTATTGAGTAAAATTATCAAGAATAAAATACGCTCCTGGAAATAAGGACCGCAGGCAGGAGAAGGCCATGCTTTTACGCTTATCATCCGAACGCTTAACATTTTGAAGATGGAGTTTTCGATGGACCCGCTAAAACTTACACAGGTAGAAGAAAATATTGACCCGCAGGACTGGCACGCGATGCGGCACCTGAGTCACCGCATGGTGGACGACATGATGGATTATTTGCAGGGTGTTCGCGAACGCCCTGTCTGGCATCCGATCCCGCAGGCGGATAAGGATTTTCTCATCCAGCCGCTGCCGCTCGAACCTCAGCCGGTGGAAGAAGTATATGCCGAGTTCCTCGAACACATCCTGCCTAACCCGATGGGCAACATCCATCCGCGTTTCTGGGGCTGGGTGATGGGCTCTGGATCGCCAACAGGGGTGATGGCGGACATGCTGGCCGCGACGATGAACCCAAACATGGGCGGTGGCGATCACATCGGCAATTATGTTGAAAAACAGGTGATCGAATGGTTGCGCGAGATCGTCGGGCTGCCGGAAGGTACTTCCGGGCTGCTGGTGACCGGCGGCTCGGTGGCCAACCTGGTCGGGTTGGCGGTGGCGCGTTCAGCCAAAGCCGGGTTTGACGTACGGAAGGAGGGGCTGCAATGCAGCTTCCACTGCCTGACGGTCTATGCCTCGGTGGAGACCCATTCGTGCATCAAAAAATCGGTTGAGTTGCTGGGCATGGGCAGTCAAGCGTTGCGATTGATCCCGGTCAACGATGATTATCAAATCGATCTGGAGGCGCTGCAAATCGCTGTTCAGGCAGATCGGGCCGAGGGGCGCCAACCGATAATGGTCATTGGCAACGCCGGGACGGTAAACACCGGCGCCATCGACGACCTGCAAGCCCTGGCGGATTTTTGCCAGCGGGAGGACCTGTGGTTCCACGTGGATGGCGCCATTGGTGGCGTGGCTGGCAGCTCGCCGAAGCTTAAGCCGCTGTTTGCCGGCATGGAACGCGCTGACTCGGTCGCCATCGACTTGCATAAATGGATGTACATGCCATTCGAAATTGGCTGCGCTTTTGTGCGCGATCCGCAACTGCACCGCAATGCTTTTGCCGAGACTCCAGAGTACCTGGCACACGCTGAACGCGGTCTGGCAGGCGGGACGTTGTGGTTTTCAGAACTTGGTATTCAGCTCTCGCGCGGTTTCCGGGCGCTCAAAGCCTGGATGATGATCAAGGAGCAGGGGGTGCACAAATACGGGCGCATGATGGAGCAAAACGTTGTCCAGGTGCGCTACCTGACTGACCGGGTGGACCGTGAACCTGAATTGGAGCGCATTGCGCCGGTCCAATTGAATATCGTTTGCTTCCGTTACAACCCGGGCGGCATGGACGAGGATTCGCTCAACGCGCTCAACAAAGAATTGCTGATCCGTTTGCATGAGAGCGGGGTGGCGGTGCCGTCATACACAACGCTGAAAGGCAAATATGCTCTGCGTGTAGCCAACACCAATCAGCGCAGCCGGCTCGAGGATTTTGATATATTTGTTGATGCCACGTTGAAGTTGGGACGTGAATTGACAGGTACGGCTCGGGGGTGAGCGCACCTGTGATTGGTGGTGGCGGACCCGGGTGTCCGCCCGAAAGAAACGAATCGAGACAAGAATCGACACATACGGCCGGTGTATTGATGGTGCGTTCGACCCACACCAATCCGGATAGATGCTGTGTGCTTCGATGAAAGGAAGGACAAATGGGTCGAACACACCCTACGACCGGCGTATCGATGGTGCGTTTGAACACACCCGGCGGCTGGTGTATTGATGGTGCGTTCGACCCACATCATTCCGGATAGATGCCGTTTGCTTCGATGAAAGGAAGAACAAATGGGTCGAACACACCCTACGACCGGCGTATCGATGGTGCGTTTGAACACACCCGGCGGCTGGTGTATTGATGGTGCGTTCGACCCACACCATTCCGGATAGATGACGTTTGCTTCGATGAAAGGAAGAACAAATGGGTCGAACACACCCTACGGCCAGCTCGAGGATTTTGATATATTTGTTGATGCCACGCTTCGGCTTGGTCGCGAATTAGCGGCAGAAATGGCGGGGGTTGGACAATAGGAATTTTCCTCAAGGGTGCGCTTTCCGAAGGACTCTGTCCGCAGGATTATGTGAGCAGCGCATCTTTTTTGGGATTTACATTATGGACGTATTCGGGTGCACACTGCGCGCGCCTACAGCACCCGTGAATAATATTATGGCGAGACGAAATTGAGCGGGTCGACCTTGCCGTACAAGTCGCTGCGCATTTCAAAGTGCAGGTGCGGGCCAGTGGATCGGCCGGTCGAACCCATCAGCCCGATCAAATCGCCCTGGTACACGCTCTGACCGCAGCCAACGTTGATATCGTTCAGGTGGGCATAATAGGTCTGCCAGCCGGTGCCGTGGTCAATCACGATTAGATTGCCATAACCGAAATCATTCCATCCGGCATAAACGATCACGCCGTTGTCGGAGGCATAAATTCCAACGCCAATCGAACCGCCAATATCAATCGCCAGGTGGTTGATGTCCGGGTCGTAGCGGTAACCTGAAATGTAGGTTGTGGCAGAGGGCCAGATGAAGGTGTTGGAGCCCATGGCGCCGTCATAAATGGTTCCGCAATATCCCGGACCGACGGTGCGCGCCGCAGCCGGATTATCGCGGGTGATGCCAGGCATGGTCCA
>CALMGN010000061.1 GCA_937863605.1 uncultured Anaerolineaceae bacterium | reverse complement strand
GGCAAGCTCTCCAACCCGGCCTGGGTTCAAACCGGTGAGGCGCTCAAAGGTTTTTGGGTGCGCGCGGTTGCTATACCTGAAGCGCCCGCCCGCCCGGCGATCGCCTTTGATTGGTACCGGGTTTTTATTCAATCCTTGTTGGATTCAGGCACTTACACCTGGTTTGCCAAGCTGGTGGTGGCGGGTGAAATCCTCATTGGCGTTGCACTGATTCTTGGCTTTTTTACTGGTATCGCAGCATTTGCCGGTGGTTTCATGAATTGGAATTTCATGATGGCGGGCACCGCATCCATCAATCCAGTCCTGTTCACCCTATCCATTTTGCTCATTCTGGCCTGGAAGAACGCAGGTTGGATTGGTCTTGACCGCTGGGTGCTGCCGCTGTTTGGCACTCCCTGGCAGCCCGGCAAAGTCTTTGCATCCGAGCCAAAGACGGAATAACCCTGTTGGTCCTGATTAGAATAAAACCAGCCGCATTTATTTTGCGGCTGGTTTTTGCTTTTTAAAGATCGCGCAGGACTCGGTACGGGCCGCGGGATATTTCCCATGGGTACACAATGTGCGCGTCGGTGATGGCGGCGTAGTAGTCTGGGCGAACGGACCCAAACAAATTGCGGTGCGGGTTGAAATGCAGCACACAGGTATTGGGCTGACCGCCGGCTGCGGTCACGCGGTTTTTGACCGCAGTAGTCGTCCGGCCGGAGCCCCAGACATCATCGACGATCAAGATGCGGCGCCCGCGCAAAAGCTCGGTCTCCGGGAATTGCAGGAATTTCGGCCAGGCCATCCAGCGGGTTTTTTCTTTCTCGGCCTCGTGTTCGGACTCAGCCGGGAAATCCACCGAGGCGGTCAGGATAATGCTCATTTTGAGCGCATCCGCCAGCATCCCACCGGGGACAATGCCGCCGTGTGTGATCATGACCATGGCATCAAATTCAGTCTCAAATTGCGGGATAAGATGATCAATTAATTGGTCGACATCGTTCCAGGTTAAAACTTCACGCCGCATAATCCCAAACCCTCGAATTTGATATTCATTCTCTGAACAAAAATTATAGCAGGGATTTTACCGTTGAATCATCTCTGATCAGCAGAAACCTGGTTACGGCCAGACTGTTTGGCCCGGTACATAGCCATATCCGCACAACGGAAGAGTTCATCAGCAGTCTGGCACTGGTCGCCAAAGGTCGCCACGCCGCCGCTGACCGAGATCGTGATATCCAGACTGCCAACAGTGATGTGATGGTCTGCCACCAGGCGGCGCAGGCGGTCAGCGGCTTCGACAGCATTGTCCAGCGGCGTCTCGGGCAGCAGCAATACAAATTCCTCGCCACCGTGACGCCCCAGAATGTCGCTTTCGCGCACAGCATTTCGAATGACCGCACACATTTCTTTGAGCACCAGATCACCCGCGGTATGCCCATAATCGTCATTGACTTTCTTGAAATGGTCAATATCGATCATGATTAACGAGACAGCGTGGTGGTAACGCCGCGCGCGTGCAAGTTCCATTTCGACCAGCTCGTAGAAATAGCGCCGGTTGAAAAACCCGGTCAATTCATCAGTCACGGCTAACAATTGGACCTGTTCGAAAAGGCGCGCGTTCTCGATGGCAATGGAAGCCTCATTGGCAAAAATCTCTGCCAGGCGGGCGTGTTCACCGTCATAGATCGCGGAGGTGTCCGAGTAGATGCTGATATAACCAAGAATTTGACCGCGGCCCATAAGCGGGACTCCCAGCCAGCTTTTTCCACAGTTCAGCCGGCCAAGTGCTTTGAACGGACGGTATTCCAGTGCATTGGGTAAAAACAGGGGCTGCCGGTTACGGTTGATGGCTTCGAACTGCGGGTTGTGAATCGGGATCAAGGAATCGAGTGGGTCTTCTTCCTCTGAAAAGCCGCCGGAAGCCTGAATGTGCAATTGGCTGCCCTCAACCAGGTAGAGAATCACCCGGTCATAGGTGATCAATTTCTTCAGGTAAGTTAACACATTTTCAAGTACCTGGTCCATGTTCAACACCGAGGTGAAGGCGGTCATTGCCTGGCGCAGCAGTTCGATCTGATT
Organism: uncultured Anaerolineaceae bacterium; assembly: GCA_937863605.1. Taxonomy (GTDB): domain Bacteria; phylum Chloroflexota; class Anaerolineae; order Anaerolineales; family Anaerolineaceae; genus Bellilinea. The sequence continues at coordinate 6,128 of CALMGN010000061.1, read as the reverse complement.
GCGGTCGGTCTCATCCAGGCGCTGCCGGTCTTTTTGCTGGCTAATATCGCGCAGGCTGTTGAGTACATATCTATCCGAGAGGCGAATGCAATCGCAGACCACCCACTTTTGTTCTGGGGACGAAGGACTAATAAAGGGATATTCCGCCTGGCGAGTTTCATTGTTTGAAAATGCGGTGTGTACCGGACCAATGAAATGCAGGGAACGCGAATAATAATCGTCAAGGAGCAGACCGTGCAGCTCGTCCACGCTGCTGCCGGTAAGGTCGGCAGCAGCCTGATTGGCAGTGACCAGCCGGATCTCGCCCTGATCATCTTTTCCCCAGATCAAAGTTGGATCGGGCAGACTGAGGAAATTTTGACGGAAAAAGGTTTCGCTGGCTTGCAAGTCAGACTGAGATGTCAGAAGCTGCTCGATATCTCTCCGCAGTTGACGGTTGGTCTCTTCCAATGCTGCCGTCCGGGCAGCGACCTGTTCCACGACCAATGCCTGCAGTTCGCTGACCTGGTTAGCTTCCGGATTGGGGGCTGAAGGTTCAACCATATTGAGGAGAACTGCGCCGGGCTGTCCGTCAGGCGGCTGCAGGGGTGAAAAAAACAAGGTGAATGTGCGGTTTCCAAAATTTAAGTTCAGGTTGTGGTCATGTCCCTCAAGAGCAGCCTGGATCGGTTCTGCCAACCTACCGTGCCAAATGGACGGCAAAAGGTTTTGGATGCTGTCATCTTTGGCCGGATATTGATCTCTCATTAATTTTGTTAAACTGGCAGCCGCTTGATTGAAAGCGATTACCCGTTGTTCGCGGTCAAACAGGATAAAGGCCTGAGGGTTCGAATCCAGGGTGTTAAATAAACTCTTCCAGGCCTCCGCCTGGATCTGGTTTATGTTGCCCGCATGAGTTTCGTTCCCCCAGTCCGCCATTGCTTCAACCTGCGTGACCATAATTCAGCAGCCCGATACCGAACTTGAACTGCCGTTTAGCGTGTATTCATTGATTATACAAGATTCGTCAAACTTTACGCGCTCCAAAATGGAATTGTTTATCGGATAACTTGATTTTTTGCTGACCAGGAATGAGGTCGTTTTTTTTGATGGGTTGGTGATTGGCAGCTTGAGGGGCAGAAATACTGGCCACGTGTAGTAAGATATACCTATTCTTACAGGAAGGGACAACCATGCCAGATCTCATTTCGACATTGCTGCCTCAGCTCCTGGCCCGCCGCCTGCATGGGCTGGATGCCGGCCCGGAAGCGGTTTACCCGGCTTATGACGGTTATTCCCTGGTTAACCTGCCATCCTCAGTTTGCCAGTGGCTGGGTCAACCTGCCCTGGGCGCAGCGCCGCTGGCTCCGGTTTACCGCGGACCTTTGCGCGAACACTACCAACACGTCATTGTTATGCTGGTGGACGGTCTGGGGTTGGATTTATTGACCCCCTTTTTAAACCAGGCCCCCTGGAAGAACTGGCTGCCTGATTCACTGCTGGCGCCGTTGACCAGTCTCACCCCGTCAACCACCGCCACGGCTATAACCAGCCTGTGGACGGGCACTCATCCGGCTGAACACGGCGTGCTTGGCTATGAGCTGTGGTTGAAGGAGTACAGCCTGATTGCCAATATGATCCTGCATTCGCCGGCAGCCTATAACGGTGATGCGGGCGGGTTGCAGCGTGCTGGCTTCGACGCGGACAGCTTTTTACCGGTGCCAAGGCTGGGGCAGCATTTATCTAAAGGGGGTGTGGATGTGTTCGCTGTGCAGCCGGCGGCAATTGCGCGGTCAGGTCTCTCGACCATGCTGCTCAACGGCGCTGAGGTAGTGGCTTACCGCAACCTCAGCGACCTGTGGGTCACCCTTGACCAACTGCTCCAACGCCAGCGCGGAAAGGCTACCTATGCCTACGTCTATTGGAGCGACGTGGACGAACTCTCGCACCGCTTCGGCCCGCAGAATGAGCGCGTGGCGCTGGAGTTTGAAACCTTCAGCCGCACCCTGCAAAATTTTGTCTCCCGTCTGCAAAAACGCGCCCGGGGTGACACATTATTGGTCATGTTGGCTGACCACGGCCAAATTCACACCCCCCTGAATCCGCACTATGAGTTGCGCAGGTTCCCGGATTTGCTGGCAGATTTAGTGATGGCGCCGTCGGGCGAAAACCGCCTGCCGTATTTCTTCCTGCGCCCGGGGCGCGAAGATCATGCCAGGAATGTGATCCAAAAGACCTGGCCGGATGAATTTTTGATTCTTCCGTCTGAGGCAGCTTTATCCGCCGGGCTGTTTGGCCCAGGAAAGCCCTATGTGCGCGTGCCGGAACGCCTGGGAGATTGGGTGATCATCCCGCAGGGCAGCGCTTACCTGTGGTGGGCAAACAAAGAAAATCCCCTGCGCGGACGGCACGGCGGTCTCAGCCCGCAGGAGATGTTGGTGCCCTTCTGGGCGATGGAAATTTAAAAAAAATCAGGGTGAGACCTCAAGAAGTCTCACCCTGATCAATAATTGGCACGACATACTCTGCGAGTTCTACCTCGCTGATAAATACGCCGTGCCAGGTATGCACCCAGGTCTGGCCGTTGTTATGCACGCTGAGCATCCCGGCGATCTGCCCATCGACGGTATAGTCGAAGGTGAAGTAGCCATAGAACTCGATCCCCATGCCTTCCACCTGGGCGCCCGGGACCTGTTCGTCGAGTGCTGTTTGCGCTGCGGCGTTGGCTTCATCCAGCGTCAGGGTACCGCCAGTGGTCGCGTACCAGCCGCTCATGTGGCCGTATTTTTCATTCCACATCATATTCGGCCCATGCTCCGGATACACCGACCCGCTGAAGGGGTCGACCAGCAATTCCATCGCACCGCGCCTGGTATCCTTTTCCAGCACCACGGCATAGAAATTCTGCTCGAATTCCATAATCTCTGCCAGTTCCAGGTTAGATTCGCCGGCCAGATAGGTTTCCAACCTGGCCTGGGCATCTTCGATGGTCAAACGAGCGCCGGTTTGCGCAGTTCCATTGGAGTTGACGAACGGGCAAGAATTGCCAGAATAATTCGGGGTCGATCCATAATAACCGCCCAACATCCCGCCACCTCGGGTACCTCGTCCGCCCATCATGCCGCCGTAATTCGAATAACCACCCGTGGTTTGCCCACAGCTGGCCCCGGTAGGATTGGACGGGTTAAACCAGTTTGCCATGAAACCCGGCAGGCGCACGGCGCTCATCATGGGCATGTTGTTCCAGCCCAGACGCGGAAGCGTCTGACCGGTCCAGAACCAACTGGCAGCCATCACCCCCGCAGCGACTAACCCGATCACCGCAAACACAATCACAATTCCCAAAAATATTTTATTCATCGGATCCTCCGCAAATAGACAAAACCCATTATTTTTCCACGGATGCCTGCACCCAAAATTCCACTTGCGGGTGCTGGGGGTCGTTGGTTTCAAGAATGACTCCGCGGCGAACTACCGTTCCCGGAGAAGCCTGCTGCGGGTCAAAATAAACCGTAACCAACCCGGACTTGCCTGGCGGGATGTCCGCACTACTCAATTCAGCCGTGGTGCATCCGCAGGTGGTGTAGCCGGAAGAAATCACCAGCATAGCATTGCCGCGGTTGGCAATTTCAAAATCCCAGCTGGCTACTTGCGACTGTTTCACCGCACCAAAATTATGGAAGGTGACTGGCAAGTTGATATCAGGAGCATTTTCCGAACTCTGCGTCGGAATCGTTCCGCTCGTCATCCGGTAATGCATCTGGTCATGCATCAATTGAACCGGTTCGTTATAGACGAACCGGTCGGGATTCGACCGTTGGGCAGGTGAGCCCAGCAAAGACCACCCCAAGGCGGCGCCGACTCCAAAAACCAGCAGAGCCAGCGCTGCCCATGGAAGGGAGCCGCTTAAGAAGCGGCGAATACCAGTAAAAGGAGATTTCCCGAATTCCATGCTCTTATGTTACGCCATGCAAGCCTGTATGCGCATCCGCACAATGCGCTGGAAGCCATAGGCCGTTTGGCCTAAGGTATTTTGCGCGATATGGCACTTCAACCAGTATAGTGCGGGGGTTACACTCAGGTTATAGAAGTTGAAACACCCCCATTTGGAGATTAGATGACATCAGGTTTTCGTGACCATAAAACCAAATTTCCGGTAGCTGCACTGGCGGTGCTTGGCATCTTGACTGTGCTGCTCGCGGCGTGTTCACCCAACGGCGCACCTTCCATTAGCGATCTCAAGATGGCACCCATGGCGGATATGCCATTGGAAGTAAAAGAGGCGGCAGTCACTGTACGCGAGGCCTACCAGTTTGCAGCCGCCAACCCGGAAGTTCTACAAAAGTTGCCATGTTACTGCGGGTGCGGCCCAATGGGCCATACATCCAATTATTCCTGCTACGTCCAATCGGCTGAGGGTGAGGATATCGTTTTTGATACCCATGCACTCGGCTGCGGTATTTGTGTCGATATCACCCAGGATGCCATGCGCATGCTACAGGATGGGAAAACCATGACCGAAATCCGGGCGGCGATCGACGCAGACTACTCCCGGTTTGGCCCCTCTAATATGCCCTGACCGGCTGCATTGAAGAAATCAGGTTAGCTGGTGACACTTCCAAAATCTATCCTTGCTTTCGCGAAACCCATTCTAGGATTAGCCCTGGCGGTCTTAGCCCTCACCGCGCCTTTGCCCATACCCGCAGCTCAACCCGTGGAACGTTACTTTCACGTCGAGGCCAGCCAGTTCGCCTATTCGCCGGGTGTTTTACGAGTTAACCCGGGGGACCAGGTGACCATAGATCTGGTAGCCACAGACGTAGTGCACGGCATATATATTGACAATTACAAGCTGCAAGCCAGCGCTGACCCGGGCCAGACTGTCCGCCTGACCTTCACCGCCAGCCAACCGGGGTTATTCCGCTTCCGCTGCCTGGTACCTTGCGGACAGCTTCATCCATTTATGCTTGGCAAGCTACAGGTTGGCCCAAACTTGCTTTTCTTGCGGGCGGTTCTGACGAGCCTGGTCGGCTTCGGTTTATTGGTGCTATGGAAAAAGCCACTTCCTTCCGTAACAATTTAACCCATCACGCCTGGGTGCGGCGACTGCTGATCTCGCGCTGGCCGCAGTTTATTCTGCGTGCCGTCACGCTGGCGGGTTTCATTCTGGTTTTGTTGACCGGATTTATTGGCTCACCGGTTGGCAGTCGGAATTTTGCGGTCATGTTCGTGTGGATTGGCTGGTGGTCAGCGCTCAAACTGATCATGCTGCCATTTGGCGGACGCGCCTGGTGTTCCATTTGCCCGATCCCCATGCCTGGCGAATGGCTGCAGCAGGGCTGGCTGGTTAAACCGGGCGGGAAAAAGTTCAATCTTGGAATAAGGTGGCCGCGCCGCATGCGCAACACCTGGCTGCAGTCCGCTGGTTTTGCCGCCATTGGCCTGTTCTCCGCGCTGACATTGACCACCCCGGTGGTCACCGCCTGGATATTTGCCGGGTTGATCGTTGTGGCGCTGGTGGTGTCGGTGGTTTTTGAGCAGCGCTCCTTCTGCCGTTACCTGTGCCCCATGGGCGGATTTATTGGTCTTTACTCCACCCTGGCGCCGTTGGAACTCCGTCCGCAGCTAGCTCAGGCCGGTCAAGTACAGTCGGCTAGAGCAACAGCGGCGCGGGAATGGCCGCGCGGTTGCCCGTGGATTAATAATCCGGCAGCGTTGAAGGGCAACGCCAACTGCGGCCTTTGCCTGGAATGCCTGCGCACCGAATCTGGAGAGAATATGACGCTCAACGTCCGTCCCTTCGATGCCGAATTGAGCCAACCAGGGCCGTTTCGGCTGGACGAGGCTTTCCTGTCGCTCGGGCTGCTTGGCAGCGTGATGATCTACTCGGCGGTGTTCCAGGGACCGTGGGGCGCGCTCAAAAACGCAGCGCTGAATGCCGGTTCCATCGCCTGGTGGGGTTTTGCCGCTTTCTTCCTGTTGACCAGTTTTGCACTGCTGCCGGCATTATTAGCCGGAGCCTCTGCCCTGGTGCGGCAGTCTGGCAGCACAGCCCAGCCGATAAGGCTGCTGTTCACCCGTTTCAGTCGGGCGCTCTTACCGCTTGGATTGATGTCCTGGATTGCTTTTACGGTTTCGTTTGCTTTTGG
>CALMGN010000060.1 GCA_937863605.1 uncultured Anaerolineaceae bacterium | reverse complement strand
AACCGCATCGAGAAATTGCGCAAATTTGCCGCTTCAGCGGAATACCGCAAATTGACGTAGGGGCGCGTACTACGCGCCCGGTCGGTATTGCGTGCCCGTTGGCTGCCCTTCGACAAACTCAGGGTCCGCGTCTGCCTGCATAGAGCCTGTCGATGTGTCAAAGCCCGTTGGCTGCCCTTCGACAGGCTCAGGGTACGGGCGGGCGCGTGATACGTGCCCCTCTAATTACTACAGCTGCACCACCCGGCCGAGGAACAACACTGCCCCGGTCTGGGTGTCGCGGATGAGGAACAAGAACGGGTGGTCCACTTTAACTACGATGGGTTCGCCGACCGGCATCGATTTCAATCCCATCACCACACCGGTCGCGGCGGCAGCTTCGGTGCCTTCCTCGTTGACGTCCACATAGGCCTTATGCACCACGTTGGTGATGAATAAGTCCGGCTTGCCGGTCATCCCCGAGAAATCGGCTTTGACCACGTCAAAGGCATCCGGCATGCCCATGCCTGCCAGGGTATCAGCCAAACCGAACGAGGAATCAATCTTGAATTTGGGCATGGACAGATCGAGGCGCTGCACGCTCAATTGCTCGAGGATGGATTGCAGCTGCGCTGAATCCAGGCTTTCCTCGAAGGCGGAAAATTGCGATTCGTCTGGCAGCAAAATCACCATCGACAGCTCGCGGCCTTCATAAAACATTTCGACCGCTTCATAATCCTCGGCTTTGAGGTAGCCAAAACTTTCGGTCTGGCGCATCATTGGCGCCTGGACTTCGCTGCCGTCCAGCAAATCGAACGAATCGTTCTGGGTGGCCTGTTCATCAAAGGGCAGCAGCCAGGCGGCGTTGAAGTAGATGGCGTTGGTCAGCACCAGCCGTGTCATGGCATTGAGAGCGCCGTCCGGGATCAGATCTTTGATTTTGTCCTCAGTCTGGTCCGCGACCCAGTCATTGATGGTCTGGCGGGCAGCCTCGGGTTGGTTGTAGTCCACCGCCTGCATGCCGGCGCCGTAATTAAGTGCCAAAGTATCCAGGAATTCAGGCAGGAAGGCGAACCCCTGCTGGCCCCAGAGGGCGTTGGCAACGTTGAGCTTGAAGCCGGTCTGGTCACCTTCGCCGGCGCGGTTGTCCAACTCGGCGCTAAGCGCATTTAAGGCTGCATGCAGGTCGGCTTGCGGCAGATCGAAATGCATCGCCGACGCCATTTGCGATTCGGTTTCAGCGCGCGCCCCGGCATAGGTCATTGCCAATGCCATTGAAATGCTGAACGGCGAGTAAAACAGGTTGCCGTCCTGGCTGCGCAGCTGCTGATACAGGTCGAGCGCGAAGGCTGTGTTGCTGGCGGATAGAGCCGCCAGATGGTCATAGGCGGTTAACGGCGGGGTCTCGCGCGGTTTTTCCGAGCGCAATAGGACGGGGTCAGTCATGGGGGTGGGTTCAGGGGAATTTTGGTTTGGGGTAACCTCCGGGGCAGACGGCGTTCCTGCTTCCGGGCCGGGTACGCTTGTGGCGGGTTGCGGGGCGCATCCCGCGGCTGCTAATGCTACCACCGCTGCGGCGAGGGTGATCTTTCGGATAAGGGACATGGTTTTCTCCTTCTAAAGTCGGACTTACGATTAACATTGTACCAATCGTTTGACGCTATAGAAACCGGGATGGTTCCGCATGACGCCTGAAAATCAAAAAATCGCCGAATTGCGCCAATTGATTGCCCGCCTCGAACGGCTGTCGGTCGACTCGCACTGGGCGCATCGAGCCGCCGGCTTGCGGGGCGGGCTTTTGAAAGCACTGGAGGATTTGGCGGCCGGGAATCCGGCACCGGAAGGCCTGGATGCGTTGGTAACCAAAAGTTTCCAGGTTTTGGTGCAGGCAGCGCGCGAAATACCAGCGCAAGAGCCATAATCACCCTTGCCCGGCGGAGTTGAATTGTTTAGTATTTTGCTATACAATTTACCGTATTCGATCACCTGAATTGGTCGTTAGGAGGCACCTCATGGGCAAACAAAAAATCGCCATCAAAGACGGAAACGTGGCTTTACTGGTCGGTACGCGCAAAGGCGGCTTTTTACTGCGCAGCAGTCACGGGCGGGAAAAATGGAAGTTGGAAGGCCCGTTCCTGCTCGGGGCGATCGTCCACAATATGATCCTCGACCCGCGTGACGGGCGTACGCTGCTGATGGCTGCCAGCACCGGCCACCTCGGACCGACGATTTTCCGCTCCAATGACCAGGGACGCACCTGGACGGAGGCAGCCCGACCGCCAGCCTTTCCAAAAGCCGATGCCGATGACAAGGGTGAAGCCGTCAGCCACACCTTTTCGCTGTGGCCCGGGCATGTGGACGAGCCGGGCGTCTTTTATGCCGGTTCCGCCCCAGTCGGGTTGTTCCGCTCGGCAGACGGCGGCGAAACCTGGGACGGCGTAGCCGGTTTCAACGAGAATCCCATGCGCCGCAGCTGGATCGGACCGGCTGAATTTTCACCGCCGGGCGGCGGCGGGCTGCACTCGCTTCAAATCGACCCGCGCGACCCGGCGCACATGTATATCGGTTGCTCGATGGGCGGTGTTTTTGAGTCGCTCGACCAGGGCAAGAGCTGGCAGCCGTTAAATAAGGGCTGTGAAGCCGACTTTTTGCCCGATCCCGAAGCTGATTTTGGCCATGACCCGCATACGCTGCGGATTCATCCGCTGTACCCCGACGTCCTTTACCAGCAGAACCACTGCGGCATTTACCGCATGGACCGCGAGGACGGATACTGGGTGCGCATCGGTTCCAATATGCCTGAAGATGTCGGCGACATCGGTTTCCCGATCGTGCTTGATCCGCGTGACCCGCAGCGGGTGTGGGTCTTCCCGATGGACGGCACTGAAATTTGGCCGCGCACCAGTCCCAAGGGAAAGCCGGCTGTTTACGTCAGTACCAATGGCGGCAAAACCTGGGAGTCGTCGCATAAGGGGCTGCCGGCGCGTCACGGCTATTTCACGGTCAAGCGCCATGCCATGAATGCCGACCGCCAGGCGCCGCTGGGTATTTATTTTGGCACCAGCGCCGGGCAGGTGTGGGGCAGCGTGGACGAAGGCAAACGCTGGCGCAAGCTGGTGGATTACCTGCCGGAAATTTACTCCATCGAACCGGTGGTGTTTGCGGCATGAATGTCATGATCCCAAGCCAGCTGCGCTCCTAC
>CALMGN010000059.1 GCA_937863605.1 uncultured Anaerolineaceae bacterium | reverse complement strand
CTGGTGGCCGGTGTCCTTCCCCAACCAGTACACCACCAGTTACACGGTCACCGATGAGGCGGGCTGCGCGCAGCCTTCGCGCGGGGTGATTTACACGGTCGAAAAGCACGGCTACAGCCAGCCGGAGACGATTCCCTGGCCGTGATATTCCCATACCTTTGCAGGTCGCGACCCGCCAGCATACGATCTGGCCGGGGATGCTCTTATATTATTAATCCCTTTTTAGGGTACTTGTAATGAAGCTTTTAGATGGTTATTATCATATTAATTATCGTTGTTTAGACAATGACTTCCCCCGATTAGATCCCTAAATTAAATAATAGCCGGACCGACACCCGACAATTGGTTTGGCAGGGTATGGGTCATCGCGTTTCACACCCGGGGAGGGTGGTCTCGTGGTCCATTGTGCAAACCCAGCCAGCCGTTCTGGCCCCGAATCGACCTTCGCTTGACAGTTCAGGCATCTAAAAACAGGGAGGTGCGATGCGTTTCTACCGGATTTTCCAGGCGTTTTTAGGAATTGTTTTGATTCTCTCCGCTGCGGCCGGATGCGGCCCAGGGCCGGCGACCACCGAACCCGCGCCCGTGCGGACCAATCCCCCGCCCACAACGCAGCCAACCGCTGCCACCACCCCGGTTAGCACGCCGGTCCCGACCATCACCGTAACCCCCAAAACACAAAATCCTGAGCACCGCATTGCTGTGCGCGCGGTGGACGGTCGAAACGAATTCTTCGACCGGGTGACCGGTGAGAAGTTTATCCCGCGCGGATACAATTATATTCGCGTGGCACCGATGTCAAAAACCAATCCTGGATTGTGGCATTCGACTTTGAATCCCGGTTTTTATGAACCGGAACGGGCCGAAGCAGCGCTGCAAGCCATGCACGCTGCCGGGTACAACACCGTGCGCATTTTCGTGGACTGCTGTCGTGAAGGAAACAATGCTGGCGATCCACAAGGCGGAGTCTCGCAGCTTTACCTTGAAAACGTGATTGATTTCATGAACAAGGCCAAAGCCAACGAAATCTATGTCCTGATGGTGATGGATCTCACGCCTGCGCAGGGCGGGTACGACGAAATGTGGTCCAGCTGCTGCAAAACCTATGACGGGGAAAATCTGCGCTACCTGACGGAGGGCGGCCATACCGGTGAGCGCCGCTTTAATCAGGATTTTATCCGCGCGTTGATCAAGAACGGGGCGCCAATGGAGAGCATCTTCGCGTACGACCTGACCAACGAGGTTCATTTCAGCGTTGACAAACCTCCGTTCAGTCTAACCACCGGCAAGGTGTTGACCGCCAACGGCGTGATGTACGATATGTCCAGCCCAGAGGACAAACAGCGCATGATGGACGAGAATCTGGTGTATTGGATCGATCAACAGCGCGCCAGCATCCTCAAAATCGATCCGACTGCGCTGGTGACCGTCAGCTTTCCGGGCATCAACGCTGGGCCAGCCATTTATCAATCCACAGCCGATTTCATCGATTTGCATATCTACCTGGGTTGGGGAAGCGGATTGGAACAGTACATGCAGCTTTTCGGCCTCGAACCCAATCCCGACAAACTGGTTATTCTGGGTGAATTCGGGGCTGCCAAAAGAGCATTTCCCACTGCCGAGATGGTTGCACAGGAATTGATGAAAAGGCAGGCGGCTTCGTGCGAATACGGCTTCGACGGCTGGTTGCTGTGGACCTTTGACACCCATGACCAGACCGATCTTTGGCATGGCATGAGCGACCTGGGGCAGATTAATCAGGCTTTGGCGCCCGCCAATCGGCCAGACCCGTGTCAGGTACCGTAGATCATTCCCCTTCCCTGCGGTCCGCTGGTCGCGGACATGATTCCTCTCCCTCTTAGGGGTCGCGAAGCATCCTGTGGATCGCGCAGCACCCTGTGGGGAGGTTAGGTGAGGGTGATTTCATGATCGGGCGGGTCAGCGGGTTTTCGTTTTGATCTAAAACTGCCGCAGGCAGCACCTCCTCCATTTTCTGTCTTCAAAATGGGGGAGGTAGGAGGGGGTCAGGGTTTAACGCCTAGGGCATCCATAATCATGATGATAACCCCATCCAGATTATCCATGACATCATTATTCCAAAAACGCAGCACCCGGTAGCCCTTGGATTCCAGGAATTCGGTGCGCTCGGTGTCATATTCCTGCTGCTCGAGGTGTTGGCTGCCATCCAGTTCGATGATCAATTTATCCCGCGGGGCACAAAAATCAACGATGTAATTTCCAATGGGATGCTGGCGGCGAAAATGGATGTTTTCCAACTGGTGCGAGCGAAGCGCAAGCCATAATTTTGTTTCAACCAATGTTTGGGCACGACGGAGTTGTCGTGCATTGGCATGTGTTTTGTTTTTGGTGCGAATTGGTGACATGCAATGATTTTAATCTGATGGGAGAGAACCACCCCCTCCCAGCCTCCCCCAAAATCTTCGATTTTGGAGGAGGAGTGAATGCCATCATCTCTGGTTGCGGCTTGGATGGTCAATGTCACGCTCAAATGTGGCGGATATTTGTTTTGCCTCACTGACCTCGTGCGCGGTTTGAGGTTGCATGCCGGATAAGGCGGGCGGACACACAGGTCCGCCCCTACGGTCCGCTGGTCGCGGATATGGTCCCTCTCCCTATAAGGGATCGCGCAGCACCCTGTGGGGAGGTTAGGTGAAGGTGATTTCATGATCGGGCGGGTCGCGGTTTGATGTTGCATGCCGACTGTCCGCCCTTCGACAGGCTCAGGGAACGAGAAGAATGTTGGCTGAGCCAGCCTGCGCTGAGCCAGCCGAAGTGTCGAAGCCTCGGGCGCGTCCCTTGCCTCTACTTCAGCTTCCCGGTTTCCTCAATATACGCCAGGCTCTGGTGGCGGAAGTAGGTGTTGTACAACCCGGCATAATTGCCGCCCATGTCCATCAACCGGTCATGGCTGCCTTCTTCGATGATCCGCCCGTGGTCGATGACCACGATCCGGTCAGCGGCTTTGACCGTTGACAGGCGGTGCGCGATCAAAATACTGGTGGTACGCTCGAGGATCAGAATGAGCGCCTGCTGGATCTGCCACTCGGTGAACGGATCGATGCTGGCGGTGGCCTCGTCGAGCACGAAAATGGCCGGGCGCTGCACCAGAACGCGCATCAGCGACACCAGTTGGCGCTGACCCATCGACAGCCGCCCGCCGCGCTCGCCAACCTGGGTCTGCAGTCCGTCCGGCAGGGTCTCCAACCACTCTCCGCCGCCAATTTGCCGCGCTACCCGCTCAATTTCCGTGGTGGTCACATCGCCGCAGGCATACTGGATATTGTCGATCACCGTGCCGGAAAAAAGGAACGGCGACTGCGTGACGATTCCCAGTTGGCGGCGGTAGGTGCCCAGGTCAAAGGTGCGGATGTCATGGCCGTCCATCAGGATGCGGCCAGATTGAAATTCATAGAAGCGGGCGACCAGTTTGGCAATGCTGGATTTCCCTGCGCCCGTATGACCCACCAGCGCCAGGTTTTCGCCAGGCTGGATGGTCAGCGAAAAATCTTCCAGCACCGGTTCGTTGTCCTTGTAACGGAATTGTACGGCGTCGAATTCAATTTTGCCGGTCAACCGCGGCGGCTGCACTGTCCCCATCTGCTGCACAGCTGGTGTCGCATCAATCAGGGCATAGACGCGCTCGGCAGCCGACAGCCCGTTCTGAATCTGCGTCCAGAAGGAGGACAAATTCATAATCGGGTACATGAAGCGGTCGTAGGAAAGCAGGAAAAGATACCAGGCGCCCACGGTCACTGCGCCTTGCGACGCGCTCAGACCGCCGTAGTACAACAGCAGTGCCAGCATCCAGCCAGACAGCATGTTCATAGACGGAAAGACGCTGGAAAGCACCATCCCGCGGCGTACATTCACCTGGTACGAGGTGGTGTTGGCGTTGCTGAAGGTTGTGTGAATGGCTTCTTCCTGACGGAAGTTTTTGGCAATGGCAATACCGCTGACGGTTTCTTTGATGGTCTGGTTGACGTTGGCCATGGCCCGCATTCCGGCACGGGTCACCACCCGCGCCAGGCTGCGGTAGCCCAGCGCCAACAGCGCCACCACCGGAATGACGGTCAGCATGATCAGCGTCAGCTTCCAGTTAATGCGCACCAGCACCACCGCCAGAATTGCGCCCTCGACGATTTGAGCGATCAGATCCGTGATCAATGTGACCAGTTGGCCAAAGTCCTGGGTGTCGCTGGTGATGCGCGAGGCAATTTTGCCCGACGGGAACTCGTCATAGAAGGAAAGGTCGTGATTGGCGGCTGCGGTAAAGGCGTCGGAGGCCAGTTTGAGCACCACGCTGGCGACCGCCTGGACGATCAGCCGCCGCGAGATCCAGTTGGCGACCCAAACCAGCACGCCGAGCAGGAGCGTCAACCCGCCGATGATCAAGGCAATGCCGGCGTTGAAGCCGGTCTTCATCAGGTCCAGCCCGCGCGAGGCGATGATCGGCAGCAGCGCGCTGGCGCCAGCGATCACCAGGGTCAGTACAGCCGCCCAGACCAATTTTCCAGCATGCGGTTTGAAAAAGCCGGCGCTGCGCTGGATCAGCGCGCGGTCGGAGTATTTGCGATCGTATTTTTCAGCGTCGAGACCGGTGAAGAACCCCATAGGTTGGTTATTATACCGTGATCAGGGAGAGGAGGAAATAATACAAAATGGGTGCGGGGTTAGCGCACCCAAAACGCACTTTGTTTCAGTATTTTGTGTTTAAACCGCCGGGCAGGCCTTGAAAATGCCTACGCTTTGCGGGTGTTCTCTTCGATATCCATCCACAGATAGACCACTTCGGACAGCCACTGCAGCACTGCGAATAAAAATAACGAGACCACTAAAATCAAAAACGGGGTAATGAAGGCCTGGACAATCTGCGAGAATGCGATGCCGGGACCGGCCTGGACGATGCTGGTGATCAGGCTGTATGAAAGGTAACCGAAAATCAAAACACCGATCGCCAGGATGACCCATGAGATAATGTTGGACATGGTGGAAATGCGGGTGATGCGGCTGGGGCGATGATAGAGATCGGCTTCGGCAGCCGGTTCCACTACGACGGTTTCTACGAATTCTGTATCCATTCTGTCTCCTCTTAAAAATTTTTAAAATTCCAACAAGTTGGAAGCGATTTCGCCTTATTGTATCACTTTGCCGCGGTTCAAAGCAGGCTATCAGCAATTTCTCAGAGAACAGGTGCGAAACTTGCACCTGACTATGTGGATGTCCAGTCAAGCAATTTCAGTATAATGAATTGATCCCTCCAAGCCGAAAAGGGGTTCCCATGGCCCGGGTACTGGTTGTTGATGATGATCTGGTATTAAATGAAATGGTACAGGCGAATATGAAAATCGCCGGGTACGAAGTATTCAGCGCGCTGAATGGTCAAGAAGCGCTGCGCGACCTTGTAAAAATAAAACCTGACGTGATCATCCTGGATGTGATGATGCCGGGGATGTCTGGTTTTGAGGTCTGCCGCCGGCTGCGCGAGGTCACGAATGCCCCGGTGCTGTTCCTCACCGCCCGCAGCGAGGAAGAAGACCTGGCACAGGGCTTTGATTCGGGCGGCGATGACTACATGCGCAAACCATTTTCGCAGCGCGAACTGGAATTAAGGGTGCGCGCTTTGCTGCAGCGCACCATTCGGGCGCAGGATCAGGCTGGTGCACACATTTTTTCGGACGACCATCTGCTCATCGACCTGGATGATGGGACGGTCACACGGGCAAATCGGGTGGTTCACCTGACGCCGACCGAATTCCGCTTGCTGCGCTGCCTGATGCGCAACCGCGGCACGGTGCTTACGCACGCCGACTTGCTGCGCGAGGCCTGGGGGGAGAACTACACCGATGCCATCGCCAGCCTGTCATTGTATGTGCGGTATCTGCGTGAAAAGATCGAGGACGATCCGTCCAAACCGCGTTACATTCATACCAAATGGGGCATTGGCTACTGGTTTAACCCGCCGCAATCCATTGAGGCAGGCTAGCGCTGCCTCCGGTCAGGGCGCCCCGCGCCAGATAACCGGGCTGGTTTCCACATCGGTCACCAGCCAGATACCGCCCTCAGAATCGCTGCCGCCGGCGCGGAAATCCAGGTTGGCCTGCTCGCTCCATTCCCCCGAGGCTTCCAGCGCGTAAATTTTCGATTGCTCAAGCGCCCAGACCCGGCCACCGGGCAGGAACAGCAGCTGGTGGCTTTCCAGCTGGTTCAAGGTGCGGATGATTTGCCAGCCGGTCCCTTGCGGGCGCAGGCGGATTTTTTCAAATACGGCGCCGTCCAGGTCGGTCAGCTGAAGCAATGGCCACAACCGACCCTCGTGGTCAAGCGTTAATTCTTCCACCAGCCCGTAATAACTGCCGGAGGGCAGCCGGGGCAGCACCAGTTCCTCCCAGCCGGAAGTACCTTTCATCGACCAGATCTTGCCGTCCGCAGCAGCGTAAATCGTGCCGTCCGGGGCAGCCTGCAGCCCGGTCAGACATGGATTTTCCAGCGGGAATCCAGCGTCGCTCCAGCTTAGACCGTCGTAGCGGCGTACGCTCCCGCCAGTCAACATCGTTGTGCCGCGCCAGTCGCAGG
The DNA here is from genome assembly GCA_937863605.1 of uncultured Anaerolineaceae bacterium. Taxonomy (GTDB): domain Bacteria; phylum Chloroflexota; class Anaerolineae; order Anaerolineales; family Anaerolineaceae; genus Bellilinea. Next base: position 461 of record CALMGN010000059.1, on the reverse strand, counting down.
TGCCAGCAATAGCGACGCCGGTGTTGGGGTTGACAGCCAAAACCAGCGCAGTATTGACGTAAGCCTGGCGGGTGTAGCGAACTCCGCTCTGGGTGGCGGTGAAGATGCGCCAGCGGTCGCCGTTGAAATAGCGCAGGTCAGCCGCGGTCGCCAGCCAGACCTCGCCAGGGCGCCCGTTGACCAGCCGGGAACCGCCCAGCGGGGCATTGAAGAAGGCGGCGTTTAACATCCAGCCATCACCGGAGTCATAGGCCGTGACCCGTTCGCCGTCCCAGGTGGTGATGCTGGCACCGTTGGAGGGGGTCAACCAGGCACGGCCGGAGGCGTCAATCCCCAGCAGCCGATGGGGGGTGCGCAGCTCGCTGACATCCTGGGAGGTTAAATCTACCAGAATCAGCCCGTAACTGCCGCTGATGATGGCGCGCGTGCCGGAGCGCGGGTAGATGGCACTGACCAGTCCC
>CALMGN010000058.1 GCA_937863605.1 uncultured Anaerolineaceae bacterium | reverse complement strand
TGTTCTTTAATTAAACCCCTGCTTGTAGTAAAATCCAACCCATGGATTCTGGAAGAAAACAAATATTACTCACCAACGATGACGGCATCGAATCACCCGGGTTGTGGGCCGCCGCTGAAGCGCTCTCATCCCTCGGCTTTGTGACCGTCGCGGCTCCCCGCCAGCAGTTTTCCGGCGCCGGGCGCAGCCATCCCATTCATACCGACGGCGTCATCACCCCGCGCCAACTGCAAATTGGCCGCCAGATGTGGACGGCGTATGCAGTCGGCGGATCGCCCGCCCAATCGGTGGTTTACGCCGTGCTCGACCTGCTGCCGCGCAAACCCGACCTGATCGTGTCCGGCATCAATTATGGCGAAAACGTTGGCAGCAGCATCACCAGTTCAGGGACGGTTGGAGCTGCGCTTGAAGGCGCCGCTTTTGGCATCCCCGCGCTGGCGGTCTCTCTGCAAATCACTGATGGCGGCTACCTGGGGTACTCCCCCGATGTGCAGTTTGCAACCGCTGGATTTTTCGCCCGTTTATTCGCTGAACGCATGATGAATGAAAGCTTGCCGCCGGATGTCCACGTACTCAAAATTGACGTTCCGGCTAACGCCACACCCCAGACGCCCTGGCGCGCTGTGCGGCAAGCTATGCAGCCGTACTATGTGCCGCGAACGATTCGGTCTGGCACTTTAGACGCTCCAGGCCCGATTGGTTATGATATCCGGATCGATTCCAGCAACGGCCAAAAGGATACCGACGTCCATGCCCTGGCTGTCGAACAGGTGGTGGCGGTCACGCCGCTCAGCCTGGATATGACCTCGCGTACGCCTATGGATCAATTGGATACATACCTGCGCAACCTGTAGTCATACAAGTATGTAAAAACCATCCTCAAAGGATACCGTTTTTGATAAAAAATAAGGCGCATCAGCGCCTTATTTTGCTTATTCTATCGATTTTTTCGACCGGATGGGCAAATCGAAAACATACACCTGAAATTTGTCAAAACCCTGAATTGCGCCGGCTTTCTCCAGCCAGGAACATTCATCGTCTTGAACCGGATGACTACCTGTTTGATCCACAGCAGTCAAGAACGTTCCGCTCATGACATCTTGAAAAACCCCATCCCCCCAGTCGATGATAACATCGCCGTTGTTTAGGACGATCACCCATTGCCGGTTAATCGGGAGCGCGGAGGCCATATGGATATGGTTACGTGGTAGCACCTAGAGAGGCAAAATTGGTATTGCGCAAGCGCTCCACCAGAGCGGATTGCGCTTCACACCAGACCGGGCGGATCGGGCATTCCTCACCGAAAGGACAGCCGTCGGTTGAGTGGGTGCACTCGTTCAACGTCAGCGGTCCATCAATCGCTTCAACCACTTCGAGGATCGAGATATTTTCGGGCGGGCGAGCCAGTGAGACCCCGCCGCGGGCGCCCCGGGAAGTGTGAATCAACCCTGCAATCGATAGTTGCGAGATAATTTTTGCCAGGAATGAGGGTGGAATCCGCTGTCCTACCGCGATCAGGCTGGTAGCAGCCCGTTCGGTCGGCTCCAATTTAGAGAGGTAATACATGGCTCGCAGGGCATAGTCGGCTTGTCTGGTGATTTGCATGGCAGCGGTTCCTTATAGATATTATAAATCCGAATTTTCTATCTTATTTATCAGGTTATTAATTTAGTGTATTGAAACGTGAATTATCGCACAAGTGACTAAGATCACAGCTTGGAATGACATTTAGCGCTGGCGGGTTAGCCGCGAAACAATCCTGCTCGACAGCCGTCCTCCACCCAGTTATAATCGGCGCATGAGTGAATTCCATTATTACCTTCCTTTGCAGCTTCGTTATAGCGACCTGGATCCTCAGTGGCATATCAACAATGCGCGCTTTTTGACCTTCATGGAGCACACCCGCCTTTCATATTTGCGTCATCTGGGCTTATTCAAGGGCAATAATTTTCTAGAATTTCCATTAATTGTCGCTGATGTGCATATCAGCTTCCTTGCGCCTATCGATTACGAAGAGCCGATAAGAGTCGGGATGCGGATTTCGCGCATTGGCAATAAAAGTTTGACCATGGAATACGTCATCGAAAACATGGATACCGGCGAGGTAAAGTCGCGTGCCGAATTTATTATGGTCACATACGACTATAACCAGAAAAAGAGCGTCTCAGTCTGGCCTGAGTGGCGTCAAATCATTTCCTCGTTCGAGGGAATCGAGCCCGGCCCGCAGGCGGCCTGATCCGAAAGCCCTACTCCACCTGCATCGCGAGGACTCATGCCCATCCCTTCCATTGACACGAATTACCTGTTAAATTTCCTGGCCGGGCTGCTGAAAACGCCCAGTCCAACTGGCTTCACCAATGATGCGATTGTTTATACCGAGAAAGCCCTGGGTGCCTTCCCGCAGCTTAAGCTGGAACGCACGCGCAAGGGCGCCCTGCTGGTGACCTGGCCAGGCCGGGCCGGCGATCGCCCGCGAGCGCTAACCGCGCACGTCGACACCCTGGGGGCAATGGTCAAGGAGATTAAATCCAACGGCCGGCTGCGCATGACCCAGTTGGGCGGCTACCCGTGGAACACAGTGGAAGGCGAAGGGGTTACGGTGATCACCCGCAGCGGACAAAAGCTGCGCGGCAGCATCCTCATTCAGGCCGCTTCCAGCCATGTTTACGGCAGCAAAGTCTCTTCGATGGCAAGGGATGCCGAAACCCTGGAAATCCGCTTGGACGAACGAACAACCAGCGAACAGGAAACGCGCGCTTTAGGCATCGAGGTGGGCGACTTTGTGTCCTTTGACCCGCGGGTGGAAATCACCAATGGATTTGTTCGCTCCCGCCACCTGGACGACAAAGCCTGTGTGGCCTGCCTGGCCGCGGCAGCCCAGGCGCTGCATACCGCCGGAATTCAACCCAAACAGACGGCTTACTTTCTCATCAGCAATTTCGAGGAGGTCGGGCACGGCGCTTCCACCGGCTTCCCGCCCGAAGTGGGTGAATTGGTAGTGGTTGACATGGCAGCCGTCGGCGAAGGGCAAACCTCGGACGAGTTTCACGCCACCCTGTGCGTCAAAGATTCTGGCGGGCCGTACCACCACGAACTCAGCACGCGCCTGCGCAACATAGCAGATGAAAACCAGATCCCCTATAAAGTTGATATTTATCCTTACTACGGGTCAGATGGCGGCGCGCTGCTGCGTACCGGCGCTGATTTACAGGTAGCCCTTATCGGTCCGGGCGTAGATGCCTCGCACAATTATGAGCGCACCCACACCGACGCGCTGGTTGCCACCACGCAGTGGATTTTGGCTTACTTGCTCAGCGACTAGCCGGTAATTAATTCCCCGGTTGTTTTACCTGCCGGCCAAAAAGGGCGGACAGACTGTCCAACCATTCCTGCATGGCTGGCAAACCTGATTCCAATGACGTTTTCCGGCCCATAAGAGTGAATATGATGCACAAGAATCCAGCCGCATATACTTCATAAAAAACGCGAATTTCAAAGGTGATTCCGCCTAGCACAAATAACACCAGCAATAGCAATCCGGGGATCACCCCGAGCACCGCAACCGCTGGTTTTTGGCGCCATTTGTGGAACACGAGCAGGATCATCCCCACTGCTATCAAAATGCTAATGACGCCAATGAGCGGATAATCCTTGAACATTTCAATATGATCGGCCAGGTGGGATTCGAAAAATCCACCCGGGTTATCACGATAAAGCAGACTGATCGGAACACGGATGGCCAGAAAAACGCCCAATTGTGCCAACGTGCCATACAATATTTTTTTGAATGCGGGACGCGGCAAATCCCAGAAAAGAAGAATAGCCGGTACAGCCAGTACGATTGCCGTTTCCTTATTTAGAATTGCCAGAACGAGTACGCAAAAATAGCTTTTTCTGCGCTGGGCAGCGATGCAATATAGCCCCAGGGTTGATAAAAAAAGGGTCGGCAAATCGTAAATGTAACCCAAAAACAGCATGGGTGTCAGACCGATCAATGCCACCAGTGTGATCAGTTCTGGAACCGGTGGGGGGGTTTTATAAACCTTTCGGAATAAACCGCGAAATGCAAACGCGAACCCCTGGGTGCTTAATAGCTGCAGCCCAAGGCTGACCATAGCTTCCAGCGCAAAATTCGGGGGAGTCTTGTATTCGACCAGCAGTGACCCGATAAAGCCTCCACTCGCAACCAGGGCTTTTGCAGCTTCGTGGACGGATGACGGAAATAATGCTGAGATCCCGCTGGTCAACCAGGGGAGAAGAACCCGGGTGACAAATGGGCGGTGCGCCTCGCCAGTGATCATATCGGCAAAAGATGCCCTGGTGTTCGCATTGATCCCTGAATTAAAGATAAAGAAAAAGAAAACGCCCAGGCCGAACAACACCATGAGCGTCGTCAACACTCCCTGGACGACCCGAAATCTTAAGTCATGGAGGCTGGTTGTTGGGGAATGAGATTGCGATTTATCCATGGCATTCTTTCGATGCGGGTATATCTACCTGGAAATAAGTATATCTGAAATCATTTTCTGCAGAGGAACCTTGACAAAATATCTGAATTTTCGGATGTGTCTGCATGATAATACGACGCATCTCCCATCCACCTGCCTGGTGGAAAGCTATACGCTATTGATATAAGGGAAAAGGGTGGAGATCCAAATCCTCTTAATTATGATTGGAACGAGTAGAAGGGATCTGGCTGTCCTGTTGGCGTATCATCCTGCTAATCATTGCAGCCAGACTATTCAACCAATCCTGCGCGGTTAACCATTGTGACGCCAGCTCCGTTTTTGGCAGAAGCATTGTATAAAGCATACTGATGAAGCCTGCGGCATACACGTCATAGAAGACCCGGATTTCAAACGGGTAGCCACCTGTCAAAAACATTGCAAGTAGAATAAGACCCGGAAATGTGCCAAACATGATTATCGCCGGTTTTTTTCGCCAGCGATTGAATGCCAGCCACAACATAATCAAAGTGACGACCACGCTCAAAATCGTCATTACTGGATAATCACGCAGGATAATTACGTGTTCGACGATATGGTTTTCCAGATTCCCGCCTGGGTTATTGCGGTAAATCCAGGCGATTGGGATGCGAATGGCAAAGTAAAGGCCTAATTGCTCCAAGGTCCCGAACAGAACTTTTTTAAGCGATGGCCGAGGCCAGTCCCAAAAGAGCAGGATAGCCGGTGCCACCAATACAATGGATGTTTCCTTATTAAAAATTGCCAGAGCCAGGACAACAAAGTAAATTGCTTTACGCTGTATGGCAATGGCATAAAGCCCAAGAGTTGATAGAAACAAACTCGGAAAATCGTACATATAACCATAAAACAGCATGGGGGTGAGCCCAATCAATGCAACCAAGGTGAACATTTCCGGTACGAGCGCCGGGGTTTTGAATACCTTTTGGTACAGACCTCGGAACGCAAATGCAAATCCTAATATACTCAAGAGTTGAAAGCCCATACTGATCAAGGCTTCCAAAGCGTAACCAGCAGGAGTTCTGTACGCGATGAGCAAGGTTCTAATCAAGGTGTCATTAAAAGCTAAACTTTCAACACCCTGGTGGATGGATGACGGAAGAACTGCAGCAATTCCCCTGGTTAACCAGGGCACGAGCACCCGGGTGACGTAGGGACGATGCGCACTGCCCGTAATCATATCCGCGAAAGATGCGCTTAAATTTGTGTTAATCCATGAATGGTAAATAAAGAAAACAAAAATACTCACGCTGAGCAGTACCATCAGGGAAACCAAAATTCCCTGGATGATCTGGCTGGTCAGGCTCTGGTACCTTACTGTTGGAGACCGAGCGTGCATGATTCCCCTGGTTTCTCTTCGATGGAGGAATTTCCACCCTCATTAAATTATATACGAAAACGAATGAACGTCCCCTTCCGGAGGAATTCACCCTGCCTATCGGGGTAACAATCCCCCGAATAGGTGACTCGACAAGCCTTTAAACTCTGGTAGAATCGAATCCAGATTGAAATTATCGTATCTGGCCGCTTCGGCGGCCACAGGGAAGCAGTTCCCCGTAGAAAAAAATGTACCCTTCGCGGGTTTTATTGTAGGTAGAGGAGGATGTTGCCTTGTCTGGGATGGAACGTTTTACCCAACGTGCTCGCAGGGTGTTGAGCCTGGCGCATCAGGAAGCCGAACGCATGCGTCAGCCAATGATCAACACCGAGCATTTGCTGTTGGGCCTGATCCAGGAGGAAGGCGGAATTGCAGGACGTGTCCTGCGAGATTTAGGTATGGAACCGGAACGGGTCCAGGAAATGGTTGAACGCCTGAGCGGCATTGGACAAACACGCTCCAGCAAAATCGATCTTGCGTCTGGGGTCCAGGAAGTGTTGGAGTTCGCCATCGAAGAAGCCCGCCGCATGGGGCACCACTACATCGGAACAGAACATATTCTGCTCGGTTTGGTGCGCTCCAATGAAGGTAAGGCTATGGACGTCTTGCGAAAACTGGGCATCACCCCCGAGCAAATCCGCCGACAAACACGCCGCGTCCTCCAGGAAAGCAGCAGCGCCCCGCAAGGCGCCAGCGGTCGTGCCGCCGCGCCTGCGCAACAGCAAAAGGAAGCAAAAGGGCAAAAGACCACCCTGGTGGATCAACTTGCCACGGACCTGACTACTATGGCCGAAGAGGGCAAGCTTGATCCTGTCATCGGCCGGCAGATGGAAATCGAACGTGTCATTCAAATCCTGGCACGCCGTAACAAAAATAACCCTGCCCTGATTGGGGAACCGGGAGTGGGCAAGACGGCCATCGTCGAGGGGTTGGCGCAGCGCATTGTGGAAGGTGACGTGCCCGTCCCCCTGCTTGGCAAACGCGTGCTGCAGTTGGACGTCGGTTCGCTGGTTGCGGGAACCATGTATCGCGGGCAATTCGAGGAACGCCTCAAACGCGTCATCGACGAGTTAAAAGCATCTGGCGCCATCCTATTCATCGACGAAGTCCACATGCTGGTCGGGGCTGGGTCGGCAGGTTCATCAGTGGATGCCGCCAACATCCTCAAACCGGCTTTGTCGCGGGGAGAACTCCAGGTTATTGGCGCGACCACCATTGACGAGTACCGGAAACACATCGAATCCGACGCCGCATTAGAGCGCCGCTTCCAGCCAATTACGGTAAACGAGCCTTCGGTGGAAGAGACCATCCAGATTTTGCACGGAATCCGTAGTGCGTACGAGGAACATCACCGCCTGATCATATCCGACGAAGCCATTGAAGCCGCTGCCCGACTTTCAGCCCGCTATGTCACGGAGCGCTTCCTGCCAGACAAAGCCATCGATCTGATCGATGAATCGTCTTCGCGGGTGAGGATGTATAAAAGCCAGGCTGCCACTAGCGCCAAAGACCTGATGACCAAATTGCGCGAAGTGCGCGAGAATCACCAGTTGGCATTGGAAGATGGCCGATTTGACGACGCCCAGGAGCTGCTTGATTTGGAAGCCCAGTACGAAAACGAACTGGAAGAACTGCGCACCGGCTGGGACCGTGACAACAGCCCGATTGTCACCGCTGATGACATTGCCGAGCTGGTTTCAATGTGGACCGGCGTGCCGGTCATGCAAATGGCCCAGGCTGAGTCCGAGCGGCTGCTGCACATGGAAGACGACCTGCGCCAGCACATCATTGGCCAGGAGGAAGCAGTAGAAACCATCTCCAAGGCTGTACGGCGCGCCCGCTCCGGTTTAAAAGACCCGCGCCGCCCGATCGGCTCATTTGTTTTCCTCGGACCGACCGGTGTTGGAAAGACCGAACTGACCAAAGCTCTGGCGCGCTTCCTGTTTGGCAGCGAAGATGCCCTCATTCAGTTGGATATGTCGGAATTCATGGAACGGCATAACGTCAGCCGCCTGGTAGGAGCGCCTCCCGGCTATGTCGGTTACGATGAGGCCGGTCAATTGACCGAAGCCATTCGCCGCCGTCCTTACTCGATCGTGGTGTTCGATGAGATCGAAAAAGCCCATCCAGAAGCACATAACATGCTCCTCCAGATCATGGAGGAAGGTCAATTGAGCGACGCACGCGGGCATAAAGTGGACTTCCGCAACACCATCATCGTCATGACCTCGAACATCGGCGCAGATGTGATCAAACGCCAGTCCGGGTTTGGTTTCCAACACAAAGTGGACGAAGCTGTGGAGGAAAAACTGGCATACGATGAGATGCGCAAGAAACTGATCGAGGCCTTAAAGCGGGTCTTCCGCCCAGAGTTCATCAACCGCCTGGATTCAGTCGTCGTCTTCCGTGCGCTTAATCGAATCGACATTCAGCAAATCGTTTCACTTGAACTCGCCAAAGTCGCTGAACGCTTGAAGGATAACAATATCAGCCTCACGGCAACTCCCGCTGCCGTGGATCAGTTGGCCGAGGAAGGCTATGATCCGGATATGGGTGCGCGTCCACTGCGGCGTGTCATCCAGCAAAAGATCGAAGACCGGCTTTCAGACGCGCTGCTGGCAGGCGAATTCTCGGAAGGCGAAACCGTCGAGGTGGTCGTCAACGAGGATAAGGAGATCGCTCTGCGCAAGGTGCAAGCTACTGGTGAGCCGGAAATGGCCCCGGAAGCTGCCGCATAATAGCTGGAGTGAAGTAAAACATATTGGGTGGCCAATCGGCCGCCCAATTTTTTAATACCGTTCCCCGGCAGGCTCCGGTTTTCCGTGCCCTGAGTCTGTCGAAGGGCAGATATAGGGTGTGTTTTATTGTAGCGGCACGGAGTTTATTGAATTGGATCGGGAATTGAGGTTCATCCCGTGCCCGTGCCTTAGTCGATATTGGACGAGAGCCGGTTATTCATTTTTTTTACGAATATAAAATCCGGCACGGGGTTGCTCGAATGGATGTGAATCGGTTAACGTCCCCGTGCCCCTACCGGCGGGGATGGTATGAGGGCGAATAACATACACTCGTTATTGCCCTATAAATCCAACTACGATAAGTATTCGCGCAGGTGACGGCTGCGGGTTGGATGACGCAGCTTGCGCAGCGCTTTGGCCTCTATCTGGCGAATGCGCTCGCGGGTTACATTGAAATAGCGGCTGACCTCTTCCAGGGTGTGGTCTTTGCCGTCAATCAGGCCAAATCGCAGCTCCAATACCTGTCGTTCGCGTTCCGAAAGCGCCCCGAGAGCGGATTGAACCTGCTCGCGCAGCATTTCCCGGGCAGCGGCATCCATCGGCTCGAGCGCCTCATCATCTTCAATAAAATCACCAAGCTGGCTGCTTTCCTCATCCCCAACCGGACGCTCCAACGACACCGGCTCTTCCGCGGACTGTAAAATGCGTTGAACTTTGGCTGTCGCCCAGTTCCAGCGCCGCTGTACCTCGGGGTCAAGGATCACTTCGTTTTCCGCCGCCTCAGCGATTGCCTTTACATCTTCCGGGGTCATCAGATCGGCCCGCAGCGCCAATTCCTCCAGGGTCGGTTCGCGCCCCAGTTCCTGCACCAGCGTGCGTTGTACGCGCAGCAGGCGGGTAATGGCCTCAAACAGGTGCACCGGGATGCGGATGGTACGTGCCTGCTCGGCAATGTAGCGGCTGATCGACTGGCGAATCCACCAGGTGGCGTAGGTGCTAAATTTGAACCCGCGAGTGGGGTCAAACTTGGAGACGGCCCGCAGCAAGCCCAGGTTACCCTCCTGGATCAGATCCAGGAATGAGATGCCGCGGCCCAGGTAGCGCTTGGCAATGCTGACCACCAGCCGCAGGTTGGCGCGGATTAGAGTCTGGTTGGCTTCTTCAGCCCGCCAGTGGATGGTGTCCAACTCATGCGCCAGGTCTTCTGAATGGATCGCTTCTTCGTAAAACCCGATTTCCGGCAGTTCCTCGCCGTGATCAAACTTGGATTTCAACTTGGCTGCCACATGGGCAGGCAGCAGGTATAACCCCAGGTACAGAGCGAAGGCATTGCGGACTAAACCGTCCCACAACGAATCCTTGCCCCAAATCCCGTTATCCAAGAAAGAGCGCAAGTAAGATGGCACATCCGCTTGCCAGCTCTGCCGTAAGGATTGGGCTTCCAATAAAATCAAGGCCAAATCAGGGATTTCAGTCCCGCCGTGTTCGAAATTCTTTGCGTCCTGCTTGAGACGCTCCCAGCCCGTCTTCAGATTCTCAAAAACCGAGATGAACAGCGCTTCATTGCTTTGCGAGCCTTTGAGCCTGGGATCCAGGTGTTTTTTGAGGGTTTCGACCAAACGTTCCGCTTCAATGCGGGCTGCCAGGCGGAATTCGCTTTCGGCGTCGAGCAAGTTAATCTGGCCGATTTCTTTGAGATAGAGGCGTACCGGATCTTCTGAAAGCTCAACCGCCAGGGTGGGGTCTTCCAGAATCTCAAGCGGATCCTCCATAGGGATCTCATTTTCGGTCCACTCCTCAATGGCAGGTTGGACTCCCGAATCCTCGAGATCGTCTTTGCCGAGGCCGTCCTCAACAGCCTCATTATCGCCACCGTCAGGCGCGGTACTGCGGCGCTTACGGTCGCCGCCCACCGGGTTATTACCAGAGCGGCGGGCAGGCGGGCGGTTAAGCGAAGGCCCTTGCGAGGATGGTTTTTGGTTTCGAGGCATAGGTTATAAATATACCATAGTCCTTAAATTTTCATCCTAATCAAACCTAAATGGTCTGGACAAGGCGGATTCGAGCCGGCTGCGCACCTGAATGTACTGCGGGATCAATTCCTGGTATGGCATCAGAATGTCTTCACCTTGCTGCTGTAAATCCTCCTGCATAAACCGCATCTGACGAATGCCCTCATTGACCCGCAGCAGGCGCAAATTCATCACCGTGCGAACCAAATCTTCGAGTCGCTGGGTGTCGTTGGGTTCGCCCTGAAGCGAGGGTACCAACAGCTCGCGCTGCAAATCACCCAATGATTCGGGCACATTCTCCTTTAGATGGGTCTGCGGCTCTTTTTGATCTTGCTCCAATGCTTCCAGCACGAAACGTGCCAGTGCCTGGTAATCAGCATTTTCAAAATCCTGCGGGTTAAAGCGGCTCAGGCCGGCTCCCTGCAACACGCGATCCAACGAATAAATATTTTCCGGCTGGCGCATCAGTAGGCGCAAGCAATGCGCTTCCATCGCCCGGCCGAGCGATTCGGGACCAGTCTGCGCCGCCGGGGAAGCGGTAGCACCTGGCTGGGCAGATGGCGTGCGCCGCCGCGATCGCTGCACCGGACCGGAAGCACCCTGCAGCGCGCGCTCATCCACCTTAAGCATGCGCGCCAGGCGCTGACGGTAGGCATCGCGCTCCACCAGGTTGGGTACATCGGCAATCAATGGCAGCACCTGGGCGGCAATTTCACTCTTGGTCTTCGGGTCGTCCAGGTTACGCCCGGCAGCCAGTGATTCCATCACATGAACAACGATCGGCTTGGCATCCTCGACGATTTTTTTCCAGGCGTCGGGGTCGTGCAGTACTACATCATCGGGGTCAAGCCCCTCAGGCAGGGTGGTGACGCGCACGTCCGCTTCCAAACGCGCTTCGTGACGCAGTAAACCGCGGGCATCAAATGCGACCTCGTCACTGTGGTCAAGCGCCTGACGGGCGACCTCGAGCCCGCGCAGGGTAGCCTTTTCACCGGCAGCGTCGGCGTCCAACGCCAGTACCACACGGCGGGTATAGCGTTTAAGCAGGCGCAGTTGATCTTCAGTAAGAGCGGTGCCCATGGGAGAGACGCTGTTGGCAAAACCGGCCTGGTGCAGCGCGATCACGTCCAGATAGCCTTCAACAATGACCACCTGGTCCTCAGCGCGAATCGGTTTTCGCGCCAGATGCAGCCCATACAGCAAGCGGCCTTTGTCAAACAACGGGGTTTGCGGCGAATTAAGGAACTTTGGTACATCGTCTGGCCGCAGAATACGCGCGCCAAACCCGGACATGCGGGCCATTCCATCCCGGATGGGGAACATGATCCGGTGGCGGAACCGATCATACTTCCTTCCGCTGTCCTCGCGTTCGGTAAGTAAGCCAACTTCGAGCATTTCCTGAGGGGTATACCCTTTGCCTGAAAAGTAGTTGGCTGCGATATCCCAACCCTCGGGAGCATATCCCAACTCAAATTTTTCGATGGTTTCCGGCAAAATGCCGCGCTTATTCAGGTACTGTTGGGCGTCTTTTCCGGCTGGCGTTTGCAGCAGTTGATGGCGGTAAAACAAAACCGCATCTTCCATCAGCGTTCGCAGGCGTTCATTCTCTTTGTCCTCAACCTCGCGTTCCGGCGACGGCGCCTGCAGCACTACCCCGGCACGCTCTGCAAGGAAGCGCAGCGTATCTGGAAAATCCCAGCCTTCCTTCTTCATAACAAAGCGGAATATGTCGCCGCCCTCGTTGCACTGGCCAAAACAACGCCAGGTGCCTGAATCCGGAAAGACCACGAAGGCGGGTGTACGCGTGTTGGTGTGGAACGGGCAAAAACCAGTATAGCTCTTGCCGGCACGGCGCAGTTTAACTGTCTCGGAGACCAGTTCTACGATATCAATTCGGGCTTTAATTTCGTCGGTTACCGACATCGCGATTGTCCTTCCTTGAATTCTACCCGGGATTCCGGAAGCCGGCAGGCATGGGTTGGGATGGATTCTAAGAAATTTCTTTAAAATTGGTAGTGGTAATAAAAATATTACTATATATAATTAAGTTGCATTGTTGTTGCATTTTTCCTTTTTCTATGCAGTTAATTGTTGCTTTGATTTAATAAGAAAGGAGGTTCGTCCCCATGTTTCCTGTCCGCGCTTTTAGAGGTCAGGGGTTGGTTGAGTATGCTTTAATCCTTGTACTGGTCGCCCTGATTGTTATAGCTATCCTGGCTATATTTGGCAACCGGCTTGGAGATACTTACAGCAACATCGTCTCACATATATAAACCCGTATTTGAACTGATTTTTTCAAAGCCCTATTTTTTTTATTCTCATACCCAAGAACGGCGGAAATCATCCGCCGTTCTTGACTTTTATATACAAACAGCCTTTAAAAACCGTCAAGTTTCGAGAAATCAGCGGTACCAACGGCAAGCCGGGCGACGCGCTGCAGCAGCCCCAACCGGTTTTCCCGCACAATTGGATCATCCGCCATCACCAGTACCGCTTCGAAGAAGTGGTTGATGACCGGAATGACCGGGATAAAGACTTCGAAGAAATAGTCAACCGAGGTCAGGTTGCGCCGGTCGGTTTCAGCCATCAAGACAGCTTGCAGCAGCTTCTTTTCGGCATCCTCCACGAAGGCCTGCGGGTTGATGCCAAAATCCTGGTCCTGGTCGCGGGTGATGCGGACGCAGCGCGCATAAGCCGGAAGAATAGTATTCCATTCGGGGTGTTTTACCCAGGCTGAAAGCTGTTTGACTGCCCGGGCTGCCAGTGCCGGGTTGGCGCCTTGTTCAGCCAAAACCGCTGCCACCACGTCATGCCGGTAACCCTGTTCGAGCAGTAAATTCTGCAGCCGTCCAATAATAAAGTCCAGGCAACCGGCCTGACTTTCCGGGCTGGCGGGGATGGGCAGCCCTTCAGCAGCAGCCTGCAGCCCAGCGTTCAGGTCGAAACTCAATTCCCAGGTGATCAGGTTTTGCACCAGTCCTACCGCAGCGCGGCGCTGTGCAAAGGGATCCTTGGTGCCGGTCGGCGCCAGGCCAGCGGCAAACAGCCCTGCCAGGGTATCCAGTCGGTCTGCCATGCCAATTAGCAACCCGGCCGGTGATGCGGGCGCCTGGTCGCCAGCTGTACGCGGCAGGTAAGTCTCGAAAATGGCGTCTGCCACCGCCTGCGGTTCGCCGGATTGGCGGGCGTAGTAGCGCCCCATGATTCCCTGCAGGGCGGTCATTTCAATCACCATCTGGGTCACCAGGTCTGCTTTTGACAGTGTGGCAGCCCGCCGCACAGTCGCGATATCCTCAGCATCCAGCCGCACCATGGGGATCAACTTTTCAACCAGCTTTTCGATGCGGTGCGTCTTATCCAGCATCGAGCCGAGCTTCACCTGAAAGGTCAACGTCCCCAGGCGCGGCAGGAAATCTTCCAATTTTGATTTGACATCCTCGCGGATAAAGAAAGCAGCATCGGCAAAGCGGGCGCGCACCACCTGTTCATTTCCGTCGGCCACTACCTCCAGGTCCTGGGCGTCGCCATTGCGCACGACGATAAAAAACGGCAGTAGCGAGCCGTCGGTCTTATAAACCGGAAAATAGCGCTGATATTTCTGCATCACCGAGACCAAAACCTCGGCAGGGAGCTTGAGGTGTTCAATTGCAAACGAGCCGCGCAGGGCAGTTGGAGCCTCGACCAGATTGGTGACCTCTTCCAGCAGGCCGGGATCCAATTTCTGAGGATCGCCTCCGCTTTCTTCGATTAATCGGCGGGTCTGTCCAGCGATGGAAGCGCTGCGCTCGACCGGGTCCAGCAGGATTCCTTGCAATTTGAGGAATTCGAAATACTCCGCCAGGCTGCTTGCTGTTAAAATCTCAGGGGAGCGGAAACGCAATCCGCGCGTGACGCGGTCAGCTGTCAACCCGGCATAGGTAAATGGGACAACCGCGCCGCCAAACAAGGCCATGAGCCAGCGGATCGGGCGCGAAAAAGCGACCCCGCTGGAATTCCATCGCATGGTTTTGTCAAAGCGCAGGCTGGCGATTAACCCGGGCAAGGCGTCAACCAGCACGGCAGGGGCGGAACGTCCGGCTTCAAAGACCTGCGCCACCACGTAACTGCCGCCGTCGACCTCTGCAACTTGCAGGTCTGCGGGGTCAATGCCGCGGCTGCGGGCAAAGCCTTCGGCGGCTTTGGTTGGCACGCCCAGCGCATCGAATGCCCGGCTGGCCGGCGGTCCTTTGACCAGTGACTCGCGGTCCGGCTGGCTGCCAGCCAACGCCTTGACCCATACCACCAGCCGGCGCGGTGTGCCAAGCACCTGGATTGGTCCGTGCTCCAGGCGCAGTTCTTCCAGCAGGGCGGACACCCGTTCCTTGAGCTGTTCCAGTGCGCTGGTTAAATCACCGGCGGGCAGTTCCTCGGTGCCGATTTCCAGTAGAAAATCCTGCGGCTCCGAACGGATCGCTGAGACTGCCACTGGGGTGGCTTCGGTCGGAGCTTCACCTGCCGCTGAGTCATCCGCCTCAGCCAGCCAGGGGAATTCCAGCCGGGTGCGTTCCTCCACGTAGGCTTCAGCCACCCGGCGCGACAGGTCGCGCATGCGCGCAAAAAAGGCCGCCCGTTCGGTCACGCCAATGGCGCCGCGCGTGTCGAGAATATTGAAGGTGTGCGACATCTTCAAGACGTAATCGTGGGCTGGCAGCACCAGGTGATGCTCCAGCGCGGCCTCGGCCTCGGCCTTGTACAGCTCGTATAACTGGCGCGCGCGGTCGACGTCAGCCACCTCGAAATAGTATTTGCTGTGTTCCTGCTCGCCCTGCAAATGTACGTCGCCGTACGTGCGTTCCGGCGACCAGCGCAGGTCGCGGAAATTGCCCGCGCGCTGCAGCGTCATGGCGATGCGTTCCAGCCCGTAGGTGATCTCCACCGAGACCGGATCCAGCTGAATGCCGCCCGCCATCTGGAAATAAGTGAACTGGGTGATTTCCTGCCCGTCCAGCCACACCTCCCAGCCCAGACCCCAGGCGCCCAGCGCGGGCGATTCCCAGTTGTCTTCCACGAACCGAATGTCATGCTGGCGCGGGTCGATGCCCAGCGCTTCCAGCGAACGCAGGTATATTTCTTGCGGGTTGCCCGGATCGGGTTTTAAGATCACCTGGAATTGCGTGTGCTGCACCAACCGGTTGGGGTTTTCGCCGTAGCGTCCATCGTCCGGGCGCACCGAGGGTTCAACATAACCGACGTGCCAGGGCTCGGGACCTAACACGCGCAGGTAGGTGGCCGGGTTGTAGGTGCCGGCGCCCACCTGGGTGTAATACGGCTGCCAGATCAGGCAGCCCTGGTCAGCCCAGTAACGCTGCAGGGTCATGATGATGGTTTGGAAATCGAGCGGTTGGTTCATGCGGGCTCCAGGCGGGGAAAATTCAAGCAATAAACTGCCCTCCGATTATACCAGCCGGGGTGGACCTGTAGGGTGCGATCATATTTGTACGCACCGTTACCAAGCGTAGCGTGCATACCGCATTTGTACGCACCGTTCCCATCCGTAGGGTGCGTACCG
>CALMGN010000057.1 GCA_937863605.1 uncultured Anaerolineaceae bacterium | reverse complement strand
CTGCCCGCCCTGCGCGGCGGCCTTTTCCAGCCGGTGACCTATGAGCCGCGGAAATTGTTGGCCTACCTGCGACAGGATAGCGACCAAAGGGTGCTGGTGATGCTGAATTTCAGCCGCCGTCCGGTGCGCATGGCCATGGGCGGTGAACTGCGCCGGTATGACTGGGTTCTGGCGCTCTCTAACAAACGTGAAACGCTGCCAGCCCTCGAAAAGGGCGGTTACTTACCCCTGCAAGGCGATGAGGTAATGATCCTCACAACCAGGGGGTAGTCTATTCTTCCTCGCCGGTGGTTTCGCCCACGGCTTGCAGGTCAAAGGGTACGCCGACGATTTCACCTGCTTCGCGCAAACCCTTGACCACTTCAACCAGCAATGGGACGCCCTGGCGGGTGTTGCGCTCGTAGAGCGCGAACTCTTTTTCGCCGTGGATGTAAATGCGTTCCTGTCCAACTGCCTTGGGGGCTTCCTTGAGAGTGTGGATGAGTTGGTCCAGGTCGGATTTGAATGCCTCGGGGTCGCGGAAGGCACTGATGTCAATCGCTGCAAAGAAATGACCAACGTTGGCGGGTGCATCCCGGCCTGGAGCGCCGACTTCAGGTCCAAAAGCGGCTCCAGAAAGCACCCCCGAGAAAATATCCACCATCAGGCCAAGGCCGTACCCCTTGTAGCCGCGCATGATATCCGAGCCGCCTAAAGGCAGCAAAGCACCGCCCTTAAGTACTTCGGAAGGGATGGTGGTCACTGAGCCGTTTTTATCTACGCCCCAGCCTTCCGGAATAGACTCGCCAGCCTTGTCGTACACTGTAATTTTACCGATAGGAACGATGCTGGTTGCCATGTCTAGTACGTACGGCTGTTCGTGCAGGGCGGGGGCTGCCACCGCGATCGGATTGGTGCCGATGATGCGGGTGCGGCCGTAGGTTGGTGCGACCAGCGGTTGGGCGTTGGTGAAGCTGATGCCGATCATGTCATGCGGCAAGGCCATCATGGCATAATAACCGGCGATGCCGTAATGGTTGCTATTGCGCACAGTCACAAAGGCAGCGCCGCTGTGGCGGGCTTTTTCAATGGCGGTCGTCATGGCATGGAAACCGACGACCATTCCCAGCCCGTTACCGCCGTCGATCACCAGGGTGGAGGGAGTCTCGCGCACTGTGGTGAAGGGCGAGGTTGGGTCGATGAGCCCCTTGAGGATGCGCGAGCCGTAATAGGAGTGCAGCCGGATGATACCGTGAGAGCTCACCCCGCGCAAATCCGCCGAGATGAGGATCTCGGCTGCTTTCAGGGCGTGGACTTGTGGGACACCCAGTTTTAGGAAGAAACGGACCATGTATTCGGTCAGATCTTGAGCGCGGTAAAGGATCGCTTGTGGCATGATAATCCCTTTGTTGATCTAAATTGGATGATGGAGTAGAAATATTATAGCAGGGTTCGAAATTAGCATCTGGCAATGGAGAAGTAAGATTTCACCCCAAAGCATAGATGGATTCTGTGCACTGTATTAGATAATTGATCTAATAATTTATTTTTAATCTAAAAAATAATCTGGGAAGTCGATAAAATTTTTGGCCCCTCACCCAGACTCTCCCCGTACCGGGAGAGGAAAAAACAATTACCGGAAACGGAAAAGGACGGTTAATATCTCTTTTCCAGAACACAGAAAGGGACATTAAATATGCCTCTGCCTGAACATTGGGAGTGACGTTAAAAATTCCTCTCCCTTCAAGGGAGAGGCTAGGTGAGGGTCTTTGAGGTGTTCGACACCTGGTTATTGGGAGAATAATAACCTTTTACACATCCAAATTACGTACCGCGCGCGCGTGGGTGGTGATGAACCGGGTGCGCGGTGGGACGGCTTCGCCCATCAACATGTCAAAGGTGCGGTCGGCGGCGGCGGCGTCCTCGATCGACACTGACAGCAGAGTGCGCTTCTCGGGGTTCATCGTGGTTTCCCACAGTTGGTCCGGGTTCATTTCACCAAGACCCTTGTAGCGCTGCAGGGATGCTTTTTCCGCGGTCGGTCCCATGGCCTTCAGTGCCTGGTCTTTTTCGGCTTCGGTATAGACATACTGGTGGTTGTTTTTGTAGTTAATCCGGTACAGCGGCGGCTGGGCAATAAAGAGATGCCCGGCATCGATGAGCGGCTGCATATAACGGAAGAAGAAGGTCAACAGCAGCGTACGAATATGCGACCCGTCCACGTCGGCATCGGTCATGATGATCACGCGGCCGTAGCGCAGCCCTGTAAGGTCGAAGGATTCGCCAATGCCGGTGCCAAGCGCTGAAATTAGCGCTTTGACCTCATTGTTGGACAAAATTTTGTCCAGTCGGGCGCGTTCAGTGTTAAGGATCTTGCCGCGCAAGGGCAATATCGCCTGGAAATGCCGGTCGCGGCCCTGTTTGGCCGATCCGCCTGCGCTTTCACCTTCGACGATATACATTTCGGTTTTATTCGGGTCGCGCTCCGAGCAGTCTGCCAGTTTGCCGGGCAGCGTCAAACTCTCCAGTGCGGATTTACGAATGACCAGATCGCGGGCTTTGCGGGCTGCATCGCGCGCACGGGCTGACGTCAAGCACTTTGACACAATCGCCCTGGCGGCGGACGGGTTCTCTTCCAGGAAGGTGGTGAATACGTCACCAACGACCTGCTGAACGTAGGTCTGCACCTCGGGGTTCATCAGCTTGACCTTGGTTTGCGACTCAAACTGGGGATCGGGGTGTTTGATCGACACAAGCGCAGTCATGCCTTCGCGGGTATCGTCACCCGTGAAGTTGGGGTCGGCATCTTTGAGCAGGTTGGTGCGGCGGGCGTAGTCGTTGATTACGCGGGTGATAGCGGCGCGCAGACCGGTCATGTGGGTGCCGCCGTCAATGGTGTTGATGGTGTTGGCGAACGAATATACCGATTCGGAATAGGCGTCGGTGTATTGCACCGCGACCTCGATTCCAATATTGTCTATTTCACGTTCAGCAAAAAACACCGGGTGCAGCACAGTCCGGTTGCGGTTCAAGTAGCGCACGAAGGAAACGATGCCGCCTTCAAAAAAGAAGGTCATTTCCCGTTCAATCCGCTCGTCGATCAGTTTGATCTGTACTTTGCGGGTGACAAATGCCATCTCACGGAAGCGCTGAATCAGCGTTTCGAATTTGAAGTCGATCTCTTCTTTGAATATTTCCCGGTCGAACCGGAAGGAGGTGATAGTGCCAGTCTGATCCGGATTGCATTTTCCGATTTGTTTGACCGCTTCTTGTGGAACACCGCGTGCGTAGCGCTGAGAATAGAGCTTGCCTTCACGGCAAACATGCACTTCACACCATTCCGAGAGCGCATTCACCGCCGAAACGCCAACACCGTGCAGACCACCGGAAACTTTGTAGCTGGAGTGGCCAAATTTACCGCCAGCGTGCAGCGTGGTCATAACAACTTCCAGGGCGGACTTCTTCTTCTCCGGGTGAATATCCACCGGGATACCGCGGCCGTTATCCTCTACCGTCACGGAACTGTCGTTATGGATGGTTATTGTGATCTTGTCGCAAACGCCGGCCAGGGCTTCATCGATGGAGTTGTCGACGACTTCATAAACCAGGTGATGAAGCGCTTTAATATCCGTCCCGCCAACATACATACCTGGGCGGCGGCGGACGGCCTCAAGGCCTTCCAGTACCTGAATATCTTTAGCGCCGTAAGAAGAAATGTTCACCGGTTGTACCACGTAATCCTCCTGCATAATGAAAACGCCAATCTGCTGGGTTCAGCTTGATGGGCAGTGATGTGTTTTTCAGGTTTTAATCTCTTGCGGGTGCGCCGCCAGGGTGTTTTCTGCCATCCAGCGTAATCCCCCGCGAAAATAAACGAAACTGGCAGCGAATACTGCCGTGTAGATAAATGCATGCCCTAAAATGCCGACCAGTGTTATCCACGAACTGGCAGGCGGGACGCGCCACAACACATCCATTCCCCTGGCGATGACCAGCGCGACAATCAGAAATATCCCGGTACCGGGCAGGAAATGGCGCACCAATCGCACACTCGTCATTGCGGATGCCACCAGGCCGAATTTCAATGTATAAATTGCGTGCGGTGTGAAAATCAGCGGCAGAATCATCCAGATCAGGAGAATCCCGGCAAAAAGCATGGCGAAATCGCCCAATCCGGGGCTGATCAGGGCAATCACGGACACCAGCATCAGTGCCGGAATAATCAGGATGATCAGGCCGATCAACAGGCCAAGGGTCAATGCCAGCGACAGGGCGGTTTTGTTGAGGAAAGTCTTGATCTCAAAAACGGTCGAAGTGTCTGCTGTAGCCTGGGCTAACATACTGAAATACAGGCTGCCGGCGATAAAACCGACTGTGAGGACGACGATCCAAATGCCGAAGCCTAAGGTCAGGTTGGGAACCTCGAAAAGGGTCGCTGCGCCTAGTGGAGTTGCTGCTGAGCGCACCGAGGACATCAAGCTCGGAACACCAATAGGCAGTGTGCGGACGGCTCCGACAAGGTTGAAATTGGCTAGAATCTCGTCCCAAACATCGCTGATGATGGTCATTTGGCTGGCCAATTCAGGCGAATTGATCTGCTGGAGCAGGCGCACGGTCTCATCGATCATGGGTTTGAGCACTTTTTGGACACTCACCTGGGGGCCAAGCCAGAGATACAAATCGAGAACGATCGGCAGCACCAGCAAGGCAAGATTGTTGGCAACAACATTAAACCCCGCGATGATCGCGTTCATCATGCGCGGGGGAGCGCCTGAGCCAATGGTTGAATTTTCCATAGAGACCTTAATTTTACCATATCTGACGCTTGAGTGCTTGAGGTGATGGCCGTCGGGGGAGTGCGATCGCGTGCAAAATCCTGAATGGAACGGTGCATAAATCGGATGGACGAGGTAAAATTCAATCATGCAAGCGCACCAACATCTGCCGGATACCAATCGATTGTCGGTCATCACAGCCACAATATTTCTGGCTTATGCCCTCCTGCCATTTGTGGATCTGCCTGGCCAACAAATCAGCCTGCAACTGCCCGGATTTCTCTTTCAGTTGGCGCTCAACTTTAGCACGATTGTCTCCATCCTGGTGGCGCTTTTAGCGGCTGCTGGCACCGAATGGCTCATACAGACCCATCCGACTGCAGCGGGCTCAGCACGCCTGCCGAATTGGCTGCTTCCCGCGTTGACGGCCTGGGTCATTGGCGTCCCCCTGACGACACTGGAGGTCAGCACCCAATGGTGGGCAGTTTTTGCCCTGGGCGGGTTGTTGTTCGTCCTGGTGTTGGTTGCAGAGTACATTGTGGTTGACCCGGATGACGCCCGCCAGGCTCCTGCCAGCGTCGGGCTCATCGCCGTCTCATTTGCGCTGTACCTGGTTTTGACGATCTCCATCCGGGCAGCAAACCTGCGGTTGTATGCGGTGCTGTTCGCATTAGCGCCAACTGTGTTCCTGATAACCTTGCGCACCCTGTACCTGCGCAGCGGCGGCCGCTGGATTTACGGTTGGGCAGTTGGCATCATGCTGGTGGTTGGTCAGGTGGCGGTCGGACTGCATTACTTGCCGCTCAGTCCGCTGCGTTTTGGGCTGCTGATGGTCGGCCTAACGTATGCTCTGGTCAGCCTGGCAAGCGGCATCGAAGACCAGCGTGAGGTGAAAATTATCTGGATAGAACCGGTGATTATGCTGGTGATATTCTGGGGTCTGGCGCTGCTGGTAAGGTCATGAAGAACGAAGGATTGCTCCTATCGCCATGGCACATTGGACAGATGGAAGACCATGTGAGCGAGTGCATGCCCGAAGAAGGCTGCGGTCTGTTGGCTGGCGTTGGGCAGCGGGTAGAATTAACAATTCCGATAACCAACCAACTTCACAGCCCGGTGCGGTACAATATGGAGCCGGAAGAATTAGTCCGCGCATTTTACGATCTGGAAGCCCGCGGGCTGGAAATGCTTGCCAGCTTTCACTCGCATCCGAATGGCCCTGATTTTCCGTCCGAGTCGGATATCCGCGAGTTCGCTTACCCGGGCACGTTTATGTTGATCTGGGCCCGTCCAGCCTCAATCTGGCAGGTAAAAGGGTATGTAGTTCTTCTGAATGCATATTATGAAATTGAATTAAGAATTAAAAATTAACCGCAACCAATAATGTTATAAAGTGTTGCTTAATAAGCCTGGAGGAAATTTATGAGTGAATTTTGGATGATTGCCTTGGTATTCGTTTTGTCTTATCTGGCGGGTGCGATCCCGTTCGGTCTGCTGGTGGTGTGGGTTTTTAGTGGTAAGGACATCCGCTCGATTGAAAGCGGACGTACTGGGGGTACCAACGCGATGCGGGCAGCCGGCTTTATTGCTGGCCTTTTGACTGCGGCCCTCGACGTGCTTAAAGGTGTATCGACCGCCTGGATCGCAGCCTGGCTGGCCCCCGGGTTACCCTGGGTCCAGGTGGTAGCTGCCCTGATGGCCATTCTTGGCCATAATTATTCAATCTTCCTGATCGAGGAAAAAATTGGCGGCGGCATTCGCTTGCGCGGCGGAGCCGGCGGCGCACCCGCACTGGGTGGAGCCATCGCCCTTTGGCCGCCGAGCGCGATGATCATTCTGCCGCTTGGAGCCTTGACATATATCTTGATTGGCTACGCATCAGTGACAACCATGTCGGTGGCGTTTTTTGCCGGGATAATTTTCTTCGTCCGGGCTGTACAGGGCATAGGTCCGTGGGAGTATGTCCTATACGGCGTGGCAGCGCTGCTGATTGTCATGTGGGCGCTGCGGCCTAATCTGGCACGTCTGGCTGCCGGGACCGAACGGGTAGTCGGTTTGCGTGCTCTTTGGAAGAAGCGTAAAGAAAAAGAACAAGAGCACCAGAAACAGGAACAGGAACAGGCAAATGCCTCTGTTTCGCGGTCTTCTCAGCGCCGGCAAGAAAACGGAATATAAAAAAATCGGGCGTCCAAGGGGACGCCCGATTTTTTTGCTAATATAGAAATGCCAATATTTCAAATTGACCCAGATCAAGCTTCGGCCGGGGTCTGTGAGTTTACCGCTTCCTCTGCAGCAAAATGCTTGTAAAGGTAACGCACATTCCGCTTGTGCAGATCGTTGGCAATTCCGCCCAGGAGGACCCGACTCTTGCCGCAAGATTCAATCTCAATGGCAGCCAGCGCCTCGACCGGATTCTTGCGGCGTGCGGCTGTCCGGACGGCTTTACGCACTGCTGCAATGTAGGCAAGATTATCCCGTACCGCATCGTCAATTTCACCGCGCAAGATGATATCGCCATGACCCTGAACAATATTTTCCAATCCCATCTTGCCTATGGCTTTGATGGTATTGCTCATGACGTCCGGGTCACCGTCCACCATGTAAGGCACCGGCAGGAAGGCATCCCCGGCAAACAGGACACGATCCTCTTCGACCAGAATGGATATCCCATCCGTGCTGTGACCGGGCGTGTGCATGAACACTAAATTTTTCTTTCCGGTCCGCAGGGTCAGCGTCCCATCGTCAAAGGTCAAGTGGGGGTACACCAATTTCACCTGGCGGAAGGAAGCGTTCTGCTTTCGCGCAGTATCCAGCGAGGCAGGTCCGCGCACCTCCATTAATTCACGGCACAACGCATGCGAGACGATCGTTGCGCCCGGGAAGAAGCAGTTGCCCCAGGTGTGGTCCGCGTGATAGTGGGTGTTCACCACATAGCGTACAGGAACTCCAAGCTGTTCCTCGATAAACGCCCGCATTGCCAGGGTCTCCTCGGGTGTCGCCAGTGTATCGATCACCACCGCCCATTGCGGTCCAGTGATAGCGCCGGCGGTCACCTGGGCATAAACTTCGCTTTGAAACCAATAGACATTTTCTGATACACGTTCGCGATGCATAGGAATTCCCTGAGAAAATTTATGTTCAAGCGCTGACAGAGTTGGACGAAAACTAACTAGCC
The DNA here is from genome assembly GCA_937863605.1 of uncultured Anaerolineaceae bacterium. GTDB lineage: Bacteria > Chloroflexota > Anaerolineae > Anaerolineales > Anaerolineaceae > Bellilinea. Next base: position 8,242 of record CALMGN010000057.1, on the reverse strand, counting down.
CCACGTGCTACTAACGGTATAGAATAGCATAAATAAAATGAAAAGTCAAAAAAGACCCATAAATGGGGAGGCTTACACACGCCTTATTTGTAACCAGAGAACCACACTGGCGCGGGATTTGTGAACCTTTCTCCCGATTAGTGAAAATCTGTAACCCGCCGCTTCGATCTCGAAGCTATGAAAAAATATTTTGGGCTTAATCTTCAGGATCTCGTTCTTCAAATTCAGGCGGGGGGATGGTGAGCAGGCCGCGTTTATTGAGATAAATTGCGGCGACTCCAACGGTCACCAACTCCAGGCCAAGCAGACCTAAAATCCAGAGCCAATTGCGTTTACCGAAAGTCAAGATCGCAGGCGGCTGGTTGCCTGGGAGGGCGTCAGAGGAGACTGCCGTAGCTGTTGGGGTCGCCGTGAGGGTAACAGCTAACGAAGTCTCTTCAGCCGTTCCCAGAGTACCAATGCTGGAAATTTCTGTGCCCCCTGTCGGGGGGTAACCCGTACCAAGATCGGTGGTTTCAGGCGTCAAAGTAACCGTCAAAGTGACCGATGGCTGCGGCAGCAAGGTATCCACCGCCTGGGCGGTTGAAGTTCTTGCACCCGGGAACAAGGTCAGGGTGGGCGTAGTTGTTCTGGTGGGGAACGGCGTGCGGGACGGGGCGGGGGTCGGCGAGCGGAAAACGTAGTAGGTTGCGTAGCGGATTGGCGTGCGCGTGCGGGTTGGAAAACGCGTCAGTGTAACCGTACGCGTGGGAGTTCGGGTCAAGGAGCCGGTTGGTGTTTGGGTTGGCCCGGTGGGAGTAACCGTCTGGGTAAGGGTTGACGTTACGGTGGATGTCAGGGTTTGTGTCGAGGTGGGTGTGGGTTGACCTATGGTGGTGCTGATGACATTCGAGAAGCTGGAACCCAGGCTGCTGCTAACAATCTCAAGCCGGTAGTAATAGGTGGTGTTATTAGTTAGACCCGGATCGATATACTCGTAATTTGCTCCGCTGGCACTGGTGCCGGTGTGAACGATAAAACTGCTGACCCGTTCAAACGGTCCAGCGGCAGCCAGGCTGCGCAGGACATAAAAACCAGAAGTATTGACCTCGCTGGCAGTCGTCCACTGGATGGTTGCCTGGGCATTTCCCGGAATGGCTACAAAGCGGGTAATCACCACTGAAGACGACTGCGGCGGCAGGCCGACAACGAACGGGGTAAAGTTGAGATCAGTGGAGAAGTCAGGGCGTCCGGAAGTATCTATGGCGACCGTGATTTCCTTGGTCGTGGTGTTGCAGGTTGTCCCCTGACCGGACGCGCCGGTTGTATTCCAGCCGCCTGGCGGGGAGTACCACCACAAGGGGAAATTGGCAGGATCTGTTGAAGCGCAATAAGCCGACGTTTCAACGGTTGTGGTGCAGCCTGAGGTCCGGTCATAGCGCAGCGAAAGATTCAACTGCGCGGATGGGATAGCGTCTTTCTCCAGAAAAATATCGTAGTAATTCGAACAAGCAATCAGGCTGCCCGGTGCGCCGCCGGTAAAAGGCACATTCTCCGGCGACCCGGCGCCGTGATTGATCAGATTCAAGGTGTAATCACTGCCATCCGCTGAACGCTGATACCCGACCAATCCGTTGAAACTGGTCTGTTTGACCGTGGTGACGGACACCCGTTCGCCCAATACGCCAGCCTCAGCGCTGCGCGGCAGGGCTGGGGCGCCCAGGCGTTTGTCCTCATTGATCGTGCACTGGTTGGTTGCGCTGCTTGCGGCAACGCCGAATCCCCAAAAATTGTGGTCTGCCGAACCGGCATTGCCGCAATCCATCTGGATCCCCGGCCGGTTGTTATACAGGTTATTGCCAAACGCTTGAACCATACCCCCGGAAGTTGGAAGGCTACGCAGGACGGCAAATTCGGAATTATCCATGATCTGGCTGAAGCGCAGGGTCACATTGCCGGTATTGCCGGACACTGTTAGTGCATTTTTCCCGGCTGTCAGATCGACATATTCAATGGTAACGTCCTGGGGGGAGTCCACACCGACCAGGTCGCGGTTGGGATCGCTACAGGCGCCGTCCGTGACAGTCAGCGAGCGCAGTGTAACACCGGCGGTCAAGCGTAAAATCGGTTCGAGGCAGCTGGTCCCCTGGAAGGTGATGCGCGAATCATCCAAGCCTTGCAGGGTGAGCGCCTGATCCACCAGCACGGTTTTGCTTTTAACTGGATAATTACCCAGGACCGTTACCGAGGTAGGTCGTGCGTCCACGGCATCTTTCAGGGCGGTGCCAAAGCCGCCAGGCAAGTCGGTGCCGGAGTTGAGGTAGCAGGGAGTGTAACTGCCGCAAGTGGCTGCATCGTTGGCGGCATAAACACCTGCAGCGGTGGGGGTCACGCCGATGGCAGCAAAACTCTGGTCGGGCACAGACCATCCACTCGTACCTTGCTGGTAAATTCGGATCAATGCTGATCCGGAGGTTGATGCCGTCCGACTGATGCGGAAACCCAGGTTGAGCAGGTCACCAAACGCGCTGGTGGAAATTTGGGTGGAAACCCCGCCCAGCATGCTGTAGCCGTCCGGGGCGGGCGTGCAATGCGTAATGTCGGGTTGATAGGTAGCGCCAGTTGCAGCGCCAGTCGTGTCAATTCGGAAGGATTCGGCTGCCCAGTTGACCGAGGTGTACAGACATACCTGAACGTTGGGTGCCAGTGTGGGGTCAAAACCTGTCAAATCAAACGAAGCGCGCAGATCCACGGTTTGACCTGCGGCGCAGCCGGCTGGCGGGCATGCAGAGGGGTTAACCAGCGTCAACTGGGTAGCCTGGATGGTCTGGGCTTGCGAGGAATGCACTCCAAGCAGGGCTGCTATCAGCAGCAGCGCGATGGGCACCCGCTTAAGCAGCCGATTCAAGCTGCCCGCCAAAAATAAAATTTGGATAGACCATAGCTGCATAAATCACAATGTTTTGACCCGGTCAAAGGATGAAGAGGTCAAATTACCCCTCTTAGAAGGATTATACAATCAATAATAAATTGTGGCTATCTAAGAGCGATGCACCTCCAAGGTGCGTTGCACTTTCTCATAACGTTCATGATTTACCCCGCAGCCTGCTACCACCGCGGCGCTGCTAATTGCATGGTAGTGGCGAGGCAAAAGAAATTAATCTTGCTGCAAAGTACATGGGGCAGCCTTGCCCGCAGGTCGTAATCTGTAAGATGGCCTAAATCAAAGGTGCAATGCACCCAAAACCAGGTGCAAGGCACCCAGCCATAAACCTAATGCAATACTTTGCTCAGGAAGGCTTTGGTGCGTTCGTGAGTAGGATGATTGAATAATACATCCGGCGCGGCTTGTTCGATGATTTGCCCGGCATCCATCAGGATGGCGCGGTGTGCGCAGGCGCGGGCGAATCCCATCTCGTGGGACACCACAACCATGGTCATGCCCTCGCGTGCCAGGGCAACCATCACATCCAGCACTTCCTGGATCATTTCTGGGTCGAGCGCGCTGGTGGGTTCGTCAAAAAGCATAATCTTCGGGTTCATCGCCAACGCGCGGGCAATGGCCACCCGCTGCTGCTGCCCGCCGGAAAGCTGACCGGGAAAAAATTTTGCTTTTTCCGGAATGCCGACCTTATTTAGCAGGGCCATTCCGACCTTTTCGGCTTCGGCTTTATCCCGTTTTCGCACTATTTGCTGCGCAAGCATGACATTTTCTAGCACCGAAATGTGCGGGAAAAGGTTGAATTGTTGGAATACCATGCCGACCTCGGTGCGAACCGCGTTGATGTTTTCGGCAGTGTCGAGTGGAATCCCATCGACGATGATGCTGCCTTCATCGAATTCTTCCAGGCGGTTGATGCAGCGCAGCATGGTCGATTTTCCCGAGCCGGAAGGTCCGATGATGACCACCACTTCACCCTTTTGGATTTCCAGGTCGATGCCTTTGAGGGCTTCCAAGGTTCCGAAATATTTATGTACACCTTTGATTTGAATAATCGGTTCCATGGATTACCTCTCGTAGCGGGCTATTTTTTCCAGGTAGGCAACCAGACGCGTGGCGAGGAGTGTCATCACCAGATAAAGCAATGCCACCATCGTCCAGGTCTCGATTGGGTTAAAGTTTGCTGATGAAAATTCGCGTCCGCGGCGGGTAAGCTCAGGAATGGTTACAGCGCTTACCAATGCCGTGTCCTTGAGCAGCGTAATCAATTCGTTGCCCATCGGCGGCAGGATCACCCGCACGGCTTGCGGGATGATGATATAGCGCATAGCCTGGACGTAGGTCATTCCCAGACTGCGGGCTGCTTCCATCTGGCCTTTGGAGATGCTCTGAATCCCGGCGCGATACACTTCGCTCATATAAGCCGAATAGCCGAAGGTCAGACCAAAAATGGCCATCACAATACCGTCCGGGCGAAATTCCATCAATGAAGGAATATTCAGCCCGCGCCCGAGTTCCTGGACAATGGCTGGAAAAGCGAAATACCAGTAGATGATTTGGACCATCATAGGAATACCGCGGATGACTTCAACGTATACGGTCGCAATGCCGCGGATGATTTTGATCTTCGTAAGCCGTGCCAGGCCTGCTATCAAACCGAAAACAGCAACCAGCGCAAAACTAGTGATAGTAATGTATGTGGTTCGCCAAATCCCATCCCGAACAAACAAGAACAAATTTTTGTAGGGATCGGGCTTTAAGAAAATCAATAATAGCACCAGCGCAACCACAGCTGCGACCATGATCCACCAACGGTCGAAGCGTTCCTGTTTTTGGGTGCGGAAAGTTGCGGCAGCCGGGGTAGGCAGAGAAGGGATGGGATTTATGCTCATGAGGCCTCCACCTATAAAAAAAGCCTGCGAGGGATAAATTTCCTCGCAGGCTCTGGTTTATTGGATTACTGTCCGGACAACCATTTGGCTTCGAGCTCTACGAGTTTACCTTCTTCAACCAGCTGCTTAAGAGCAGCGTTGATCCTGGTAACGATCTCTGGTTTGGTCTTGCACACGGCGATGCCGTAGGATTCGTCGGTGAACACATCACCAACCGCTTTGATTTTGTCTGGGCTTTTCAGGATAAAACCGAACGCAGTTGGGTAGTCGGCGATCACAGCATCGATTTGCCCGTTTTGCAGGTCAAGGAATGCCAGATCAACCGTGTCATAAGGCTTGACAGTGGTGTTAGCGATGGCTTTGGCTTCGATCTCACCGGTGGTGCCGAGTTGAGCGCCAACTTCCAGACCAACCAGATCGTCTTTGCTTTTGACGACGGTGTTCGAGGTCTTAACTACTACGATCTGACCGGCGTTGATGTATGGATCACTGAAAAGCATTTCTTTAGCGCGATCCTCGGTGATGGTAATGGCCGAAATAGCAGCATCGAATTGGCAGGTAGCAATACCAGAGAGCAGCGAGTCGAAGGGGGAATTGACAAACTCGATCTTTAGTCCGGCTATTTCGCCAATCGCATTGAACAGATCGATATCGTATCCGACGATTTCTTTGGTGGTCTCATCCACGATTTCGAACGGCGGCCAGGTGGCGTCGGTGGCGACACGGATGGTAATCACTTCCGCGACCGGGTAGGCGGTAGGCGCGGCAACTGCCGCGGTTGGCTGGGCAGCCGGATATCCAGGGGTTTCGACGGCTTTCGGCGCGCAGGCGCTTAAAACCATGGCGAGCACGACCAGGACACCTAATACACTCATCACTTTGTTTTTCATATTACTCCTCCTTGCGAAAAATTGATTTAAAACTGGAAATTTATTCATCTGGCGGACTTCTCCTCTAAGTAGTGCCCGGATGAATAGTTTATTATACCCATTTTGTGTTAAAACGATCAAAAAAATGCAAATTTCAATAATATTGTTATCATGTCAATCAAATGTTATGATGCTTAGGCTAGACCTGAACCGTCCGCTTTCCGTTTTTCCTAACTTTCGGATTTGTTCGATTAAGCCGCCCAGATCGTTCATCTCCGGAGCAAACAACCGTAATCTCATTCAGGGGAGTGTTTTGGCTAGGGGCATGCTCCTCGTGGCATAGTGCGATTGAGCTTCCTGCTAATCAGCGCCATTTTGGATGTAAGATTGACTTGTGCCGTTTCGTCTATTTGATTACAATTTATACCGAATTGGTCATATTACTTGGCTTGGAAGCGGCGAAAACCACGTCTCTGACATAAGTGGCTTATTTTCTTCCTTAGTTGATGCTTTGCACCCTGTTAATATCAGGGCAACGGTATAGATTATCAAATCTCGGGCTACGTTAATAGCTAAATGGAATTTCTAGAGCGAGAAACACAGTTACACATTTTAGAGCAGACCTTGGACGAGGTTTTCTCAGGTTCAGGGCGTCTCGTGCTTGTCAGCGGAGAAGCAGGTGTTGGGAAGACCACCCTAGTGAAGCGCTTTTCTGAAGACGCGCAGGGTTGCGGCGCGCTGCTATGGGGCGCCTGTGAGGCTTCATTCGCCCCGCGTCCGTTGAGTCCGTGTTTCGATATCGCCAGACAAAGCCGCCCCGACTTGCTGCCCTTGCTTCTTTCTGGTGCTGACTGGCTGGTGGTGGCCTCGGCCATCCTGGATGGCCTTCAGGTTGGACAAAAGCCCACCATGATCGTATTTGAAGACCTGCACTGGGCGGATGAAGCCACCCTCGACCTCATTAAATATATTGGGCGGCGAATTCAGACTGCCAACGCCTTGCTCATCCTTACGTTTCGGGATGACGAGATCGGTCCTCGGCACAAATTGAAAATTGTGTTGGGCGACCTGGCCAACTCTCCTGCGATCCGGCGCATCCAGCTCACGCCGCTCAGCCAGAGGGCTGTCCACCAACTGGCACAGGGCACCTCTGTCGACCCATCCTCGCTCTACCAGCAGACCAACGGGAACCCTTTTTTCGTCACCGAAGTACTGGCGGGAGAGGGTCAGGGGATACCGGCCACTGTTCGTGATGCCGTACTCGCTCGCGCTGAACGGCTTTCTCATTCGGGCAGGGCAATTCTCGACACCGCAGCCGTAATCGGGCCGCGGGTAGAGCCCTGGCTGTTATCTGCCTTGGCCAGCTCCGAGATAACCGCCGTAGATGAATGCATAGCTGCTGGGATGCTGAAAACGCAGCGAGATTTCCTTGCCTTCCGGCATGAGCTGGCCCGCCAGACCATTTTAGATGCGATTTCCACCTCACGCCAAAGGTTGCTGCACCGCCAGGCGCTGGATGCCCTGGAGGCTGCCCCAGGCGAGAGGGCAGACCTGGCTCGGCTGGCCTATCATGCCGCTGGAGCGGAAGACCCGCAAGCGACCCTGCGCTATGCTCCGGCTGCAGCCCGGGAGGCAAAAGCGGCTGTTGCCCATCGCGAGGCTGTTGTCCAATACGCCCGTGCACTACGCTTTGCCCAACACCTGCCTGTCGAGGAGCAGGCAAAGCTCCTGGAGGCCTATGCCGACGAATGCAATACAATCGACCAGCGTACTGAAGGAATCGCTGCCAGGCGTGCTGCATTGGAAATCTGGCGTACTCTTGGCAATTCTTTACAGCAGGGTAAAAATCTCGCCTTACTGATGGGTTTGCACTTCGGGTTAGGCCAAAACAGTGAAGCAGAGCACACCTCACGGGCAGCAATCGAAATCCTGGAAGCACTGCCGCCCAGCCGCGAGCTAGCTCAAGCTTACCAGATGCAAGCGTCCTTGCGCATGTACCACCGCGACCAGCAGAAAGCCATTCTGTGGGGTGAGAAAGCTGTTACCCTGGCTCAACACTTCAACGACCCTGAGATCATTTCAGCCAGCTACAATGCAATTGGTTCCGCATGGATAATGAACGATTTCGAACGCGGACGGCAATACCTGGAAGAAAGCCAGAAAATCGCCCAACAAGCAGGTCTGGAATTCCTGGTCTCAAATTCATTTGTCAACCTGGGTTCGGCCGCTGGAGAGGTTTACCATTATCTGGATGCAGACTTCTATTTGGCCAAGGGTGTTGCATTCGCGGTCGAGCGTGGCATAGACGTAGCGCGCAACTATATGCAGGCCTGGCAGGCTTTAGCAGCTCTTCACCTTGGGCGTTGGAACCAAGCTGGAGAGATCGCCGGTGAGGTGTTGTCGCACCCTGATTTATCGCTGATAAGCCGGATTATGGCGCTGTTGACCCTTGGGCGACTGCGCGCCCGGCGTGGTGACCCGGGTGTGTGGGAAGCCCTGGATGAAGCCTTGGCTCTTGCCGAGCAAACTCAAACTCTCCAGCGAATTGCTCCGGCTCGTGC